>CAJAXK010000223.1 GCA_903946925.1 uncultured Bacteroidales bacterium
CGCAGATGTAGCCGAAGGTAAACCGCGCTGGCATGTGCGTAGCAAAACACAGCTTCACCTGATCCCAGGATGTTGTACCCAAATTGTCAAGCCTTGTTTTGCGGGAGTTTACCAAGGTGTACAGATGTGTAAAATTTATATAAAGCCTTGACTTTTTGGTACTTTTGTGTCAAGACAAAAGGACAATAAAAACAACTTGAAACACATTCAGAAAACTCAAAAGACTCTAAAAGCCCTTCAATACATCAAATTAATATGTAGCCTGGATAGTCCAGAGGTGGTTTAACGCCCCTTTTCGTAAAATTCTTACCTTTGCCCGCATGAACCTATCAAAATCGTTATATTCAGGCAAAGATGGCTGGTTACATTTGCAGGAAAGTATAGAAAAATACAGCCAATCGGGAATATATATTATTGTTGGCGAAAACACCCTAAAATATTGCCTTCCGGTATTGCTCGAAAAATGCCCTACGCTTGCTGATGCTTTTATTATCAAAATACCCGGCGGCGAATCCAACAAAACTATTTTGAGTATCGAAAGAGTTTGGCAAAAGCTTACCATTGGCAAGGCATTGCGCAGTTCGTTGGTTATTTGTTTGGGTGGTGGGGTAATTACCGATATTGGTGGGTTTGCTGCTGCAACTTTTAAACGGGGAATGGATTTTATACATATCCCAACCACAGTTTTGGCTATGGTTGATGCAGCCATTGGAGGTAAAACCGGGATCAACCTCGACTCGGTGAAAAACCAGGTTGGTGTTTTTGCGCAGCCAAAAAGTGTTTTTGTTTTCACTGAATTCCTTGAAACTTTGCCCGAACGTCAAATGCTTTCGGGTTATGCCGAAATGCTGAAACATGCTCTTACTGATTCGGCAGAACATTTTAATGATTTGCTTCGGCTCAATTCACCTTTAAACGCCTGTGTTGAAACTACCATTTTAAAATCAGCAGCCGTTAAAACAAAGGTTGTGGAAATAGATCCTTCCGAAGGGGGAATACGCAAAGTGTTGAATTTCGGACATACAATTGGACATGCCATTGAAGCTTTTTCGCAAAAAAACGATGCTGACCCGCTTTTGCATGGTGAAGCAGTGGCTATTGGCTTGGTGTGCGAGAGTTATATCTCGGCCAAAATGTTTGGTTTGGGCCAGAATGATTTGATGAAAATTACAGCCCATGTAAATTTGCATTTTAAGCATTACCCAATTTCACCTGAAAATATTGACGATTTGCTCGCTTTGATGTACCACGACAAAAAAAATACGGACAACAACTTGCTGAATTTTTCGCTCATTAGTTCAATTGGTAAGCCTGTTTGGGACCAATTCCCAGGCGAAGAACTGATACGCAGCAGCTTACAATATTATTTGGGGGTGTGATGTATTCCAAAGTCTGGGTTCTTTTGATGAGTCCACTCCGAAAAGTCTTTTTTCGCCACAAAGGCACAAAGTCTCTAAGTTTCATTATGTCTATAGCACTGATTAACAATACTCTGTGTACCTCTGTGTCCTCTGTACCTCCGTGGTTTTCTTTTTTTTTAGACTTTTCGGAGTGTACTCAAAAAACGATACATAAATACTTGCACTTACCGCCAAATGCCGCGTGGCGGTTCAAGTAATGTAAAGTCAATCTCCTTCCCCTTTATTGATTAAAAGCCTATCTACATGCTCAGCATAACCTTCCCCCCAAAAAACATCAGTTGTGAAATTGCATTGCCTTTGAGCAAAAGCATAATAAACCGGATGTTGGTTATTAGCCATCTTTCGGGCGGCCAGGTTAATCGGGATTTGATTTCGGAAGCCTCAGATGTCCTCGCAATGCAGGGTTTGTTGCTAAAAATCAGCCATAATACCAACGACGAAACTGCTACCGAAATAAATGTTGGCAACGCCGGTACTGTGATGCGGTTTTTATTGGCCGTGCTCGCAACTACTCCTGGCAAATGGTTGCTAACCGGTTCGGAACGCATGCAACAACGACCAGTAAAACCCTTGGCCAATGCCTTGCAACAACTGGGTGCATCTATTACATTTACCAAAAGCGAAGGTTTTCCTCCAATTTTAATTAATGGGAACAGAAACCTGAAAGGTGGAAACATTGTTCTCGATGCAGGCATCAGCAGCCAATTTATCAGTGCATTAATGATGGTTGGCCCATTTTTGAAAGGTGGTTTGTCTATTGATTTAGTTGGGGAAATAATATCAAAGCCTTACATCGAAATGACCAAGGCTTTGATGGAGAAATCAGGTGCGACAGTTAATTTCGTCGGCAAAAACCTGAGAATTGATGAAGGATGCTATTTAGGTTTCGACTTACCGTTAATGCTCGAACCCGACTGGAGCGCAGCTGCTTTTTGGTTCTCGATTGTTGCCTTGGCAACAGATGCCCGCGTTATGCTACCAGGTTTAACCCCAAAAAGCGTTCAAGGCGATGCAGTATTGCCTACTATTTATGAGCATTTAGGAGTAAAATCAGTTTTTACCGACGAAGGTTTGGAAATTTCAAAGGCGGGATTGCCAAATGTTAAAAATTTCAATTTCGATTTTACCGATTGCCCCGACCTTGCACAAGCTGTAATTGTTGCCTGTGCTGCATTGCAAATAAGCGGCATTTTTTCTGGGCTAAAAACCTTGCGCATCAAGGAAACTGACCGAATTACAGCGCTACAGACCGAACTTGCAAAGTTGGGGTATAATGTTGATGTAGTTGGCGACCAAATAGTACTAAATGGTTCAATCTACGAAGTTGTTGGTAAACAGGGATTTCCTGTAATAAAATGTTACGACGACCACAGGATGGCCATGTCGTTTGCACCACTGTCATTGATAAATCCTAAAATTTGTATTGACGAACCGGAAGTGGTCAGGAAATCGTATCCTGATTTTTGGGAACATTTGTCCAAAGCTGGTTTTTTGCTTAAATAACCAAAAGTATTTGCTTTTTTTTGAACCCGACAAAACACATACTCGAAGCCAAATTTTGGACCACTAAGAACAATTCAAATTTTTAGCCTTTTTGTTTAATATTGCACAAACTAAATGTGTTCCTTTGCAAAATATTAATATATTTATCAAGGTAGATATGTCAAACATCATCAGGATTAAGAAAGGGTTGAATATCAATCTAATAGGTGAGGCAGAGAAAATTATAAAGGAACTTTCGACTGATCAGTATGCCCTCAAGCCCACCGATTTTATTGGTGTTTTCCCGAAACTCCTCGTCAAAGAAGGCGATGTTGTAAAAGCAGGGAGCCCGCTTTTTACGGATAAAACCCGTGAAAACATCCTGTTTACTTCGCCGGTTAGTGGTGTGATACAGGAGATAAAAAGGGGAGCCAAACGAGTGGTACTCGAAGTTAAAATTGTTTCCGATGGTAAAAACGGGCATGTTTTATTCGGGACTGCCGATCCAAAAAAACTCGAAAAAGCTGCAATAACCGAAAAAATGCTTGCCAGTGGTGTATGGCCCTTGGTAAGGCAACGACCATACTCGGTTATCGCAAACCCAGATGATGAGCCAAAGGCAATATTTGTATCTGCTTTTGATTCAGCTCCTTTAGCTCCCGACAATAGTTTTGTTGTGCAAGGCGAAACCGAGGCTTTTCAAAAAGGCTTGGATGCATTGTCGCGGCTAACAAAGGGCACAGTGCACCTAAACCTGGATGCAAACCACTCCAATTCGAAAGTTTTCGAAAATTTTAAGGGGGTGCAGATCAATCGGTTTGCAGGCCCACACCCGGCAGGGAACGTTGGGGTACAAATCAATAAAATTGATCCAATCAACAAAGCTGAAGTTGTATGGTATCTTTATCCACAAGATGTGGTTCTGATAGGTCGGCTTTTCCTTACCGGTACTTTTGATGCAACCAGGGTAATTGCCCTCACCGGGCCCGAAGTGTTAAAACCTGTTTATTACAAAACAAAAATAGGTGCGGCAATACATAACTTTATCCACGGCAATGTAAGCAACTCCGAAAAAAGGTTCATAAGCGGCAATGTGTTGACCGGAAACAAAATAGGATCAGATGGTTACGTTGGCTTTTATTCCAGTCAGCTAACAGTGGTAAAAGAAGGCAATTACCACGAATTCCTGGGTTGGGCGTTGCCTGGCTTCAACAAATTCAGCTTCAGCAGGTCATTCCCTACCTTCCTGTTCAAAAACAAGAAATACGATTTGGATACCAATATACATGGCGGGCACCGAGCGCTTGTTATGACCGGACAATTTGAAAAAGTTTTCCCATTCAATATCTATCCGATGCAATTGCTAAAGGCCATAATGGTAGAGGATATTGACATGATGGAGAAACTTGGGATTTATGAAGTTGATGAGGAAGATTTTGCATTATGCGAAGTCATTGACACTTCAAAAACTGACATTCAAGAGGTTGTTCGCAAAGGCCTTGACCTTATGCGCAAAGAAATGAGTTAGCAGAAATTTTTCAATACTAAAAAAAATGAAATTCTTACGGGATTTTTTAGATAAACAAAAGCCTCAATTCGGAAAGGGTGGCCGTTTTGAAAAGCTTCATTCCACCTTCGATGCTTTTGAGACATTTTTGTTTGTGCCAAACAAAACCACATCTTCTGGGGCACACATCCGCGACGCCATTGACTTGAAAAGGACAATGTCGTTTGTTATTTTGGCAATGATGCCAGCCCTGCTTTTCGGGGTTTGGAATGTTGGTTACCAACATTTTTTATCTCTGGGCCAATCTCCAGGCTTTTGGCCAATGGTGTATTACGGGTTGGGCAAAGTACTGCCAATTATAGCTGTATCATACATAGCAGGGCTTGGGGCCGAGTTTGTTTTTGCACAAATCCGCGGACATGAAGTAAACGAAGGCTATTTGGTTTCCGGAATGCTGATACCCTTAGTAATGCCGGTGGACATACCTCTGTGGATGGTTGCCGTGGCATGCATTTTTGCCGTGGTGATCGGAAAAGAAACCTTTGGGGGTACAGGCATGAATGTTTTTAATCCTGCTCTCCTTGCCCGGGCATTTGTTTTTTTTGCCTATCCGGCAAAAATTACCGGCGATACCATTTGGATCGGCGGCCTCTCGAAACCCGAAGGCGTTGTTGATGCCTTTTCAGGTGCTACGCCTCTGAGCAATGCTGCTGCGGGGGCAATGGAAAAAATTCCTGATTTTTACGATCTTTTCTTTGGTTTTATCCCAGGCTCGATCGGTGAGACATCAAAATTTGCCATTTTGTTAGGTGCAATTGTTTTGGTTGTTACCGGCATAGGAAGTTGGAGGATTATCGTATCAAGCCTTTTGGGTGGAGTCTCTATGTCGTTGATTTTTAATTTGTTTGCCGCAAATGAATACATGAAAATTGATCCCATGACCCAAATTATGATGGGTAGTTTCCTTTTTGGGACTGTTTTCATGGCAACAGATCCGGTTACGGCCTCCCAAACCACCCGAGGAAAATGGATTTATGGTTTTCTGATTGGTTTTTTTGCCATCATGATACGGGTATTTAACCCTGCATATCCTGAAGGAACAATGCTTGCTATCCTCCTCATGAATGCTTTTGCGCCACTCATCGATTTTTATGTGGTGGAAGCAAATATCAAAAAGAGGTTAAAACGGGCTTTAACAGGTGTGAAACCTTTAAAACAGAACTGAAATGCAACACAGTAATAAATATATATTAGGTTACTCCATCATAATGGTAGTAATAGTAGCTGTTTCCCTTACCATTATAGCCGTACAGCTAAAACCGAGGCAGGATGAAAATATCCGCATCGAGAAAATGCAGAATATCTTGTCCTCAGTAAATATCGCAGTTGCCGAAATCCCAAAAAATGAAATTGGCACGTTGTACAAAAAGTACATTGTTTCGGCAGTTGCGGTCAACAATAAAGGCGAAGATAAAATTACAGATCCGGCCCAGGTGTTTAAAATAGAACTGGTGAATGAACTAAAAAAACCTGGTGAAGAGCAGATGCTTCCGGTATTTATTGCAAAGCTCGATAATGGGGACACAGCTTATGTGTTGCCTTTAAGGGGAAAAGGTTTGTGGGGCCCGGTATGGGGATATATTTCACTTAAGGGCGATTTCAATACAGTTTATGGGGTCATGTTTGACCATAAAGGCGAAACCCCTGGACTGGGCGCAGAAATAGGCCAAGACTTTTTTGTTAATCCTTTCAAAGGCAAAACAATATTTGGGAAAGATGGCAAATTTACTTCCATCCAAATAATTAAAGGCGGTGCTGCCGACGACAACCCTCATGGTGTAGATGCAATTTCGGGTGGGACAATCACATCAAAGGGTGTCGAAAAAATGATTTTCGACAATCTGGGCAGCTATCAGGCTTACCTTCAATCACATAAAAACCACTAAGATGAGCGAGAAATTGAAAAAAGTGGAAAAAGAGCCAATGTTCTCTTCCAAGGTGCTAAAGTTGCTAAAAAACCCTTTTAACCTCGAAAACCCAATTACTGTTCAGGTTTTAGGTATATGTTCCGCACTTGCCGTTACCGTGCAAATGAAACCTGCCATCGTAATGGCCCTTTCGGTAACAATAGTTACTGCATTTTCAAACCTTATAATTTCCAGCCTGAGGAATACAATCCCATCACGGATTCGTATAATTGTACAGTTGGTTGTGGTTGCCGCACTGGTAATTATTGTTGACCAGATTTTGAAAGCTTACGTGTATGACGTAAGCAAGAAATTGTCAGTATTTGTAGGATTGATAATTACCAACTGTATTTTAATGGGACGGCTGGAAGCATACGCCATGGGCAACAAACCCTGGCCTTCCTTTGTTGATGGTTTTGGCAATGGGTTGGGTTATGGGCTAATCCTGGTAATAGTCGCCTTTTTCAGGGAATCTCTGGGAAGTGGCAAAATATTGGGGGCGAAAATCATTCCACAATTTATGTACGACATTGGTTACATGGACAATGGGCTGATGATACTCCCTCCAATGGCGCTCATTACAATCGGAATTATCATTTGGGTACAACGCTCAAAAACCCCTGAACTCCAGGAAAAATAATAGAAAAATACTTAAAATTGACATTCTATACACATGGAAAACCTTTTTAATCTTTTTGTTAGGAGCATCTTCATAGATAATATGATCTTCGCATATTTTCTTGGCATGTGCTCATTCCTGGCAGTATCAAAAACGGTGAAAACATCGGTTGGTTTAGGCATTGCCGTAACCTTCGTGCTTTTGGTAACGGCTCCTGTAAACTGGCTTATTGATACCTATTTGCTCAAGGCAGGTGCTTTGGTTTGGCTTAGCCCTGATTTTGCCGATCTTGATTTATCCTACCTCAGTTTTATGATTTTTATTGCTGTGATTGCAGCAATTGTTCAACTTGTAGAGATGGTTGTTGAGAAATTTTCACCCTCCCTTTACAATGCACTTGGTATTTTCCTACCCCTAATCGCTGTTAATTGTGCCATTTTGGGTGTAGCTCTTTTTGTTCAGGAACGCGAATACCACACCATTGCCGAAGTAACTGTTTACGCTGGCGGATCAGGAATCGGATGGTTATTGGCAATTGCTTCCCTTGCGGCCATACGTGAAAAAATTTCCTATTCCAACATCCCAAAACCTCTTCGTGGTCTAGGTATCTCGTTTATAATCACCGGACTGATGGCCATTGCCTTCATGAGTTTTATGGGTATCAAAATCTAACAGCCTTATTTATGACCGCATTATTTTTATTGTTCCTTGGAACGTTAGCAGGCCCATTGCTAATTGGCACTGTAATTTTTTTAATCGTTACAATTGCTTTGGTTGCCATGCTCCTTGTAGCAAAAACTAAGCTTGCGCCTTCTGGCCCCGTTAAAATTTCTATCAACGGTGATAAGGACATTACTGTCGAAGGTGGCTCATCCTTGCTCGCAACTTTGGCCAATGAAAAGATTTTTCTGCCATCGGCCTGCGGTGGCGGCGGTACTTGTGCCATGTGCCGTTGCCAGGTGCTCGAAGGTGGTGGCAGTATCCTGCCTACTGAAAAGGGCTATTTTTCGCGCAAGGAGCAACAAAGCAACTGGAGGCTTGGGTGTCAGGTCAAAGTTCGTGAGGACTTAAAAATCAGTATCCCAGCCGAAGTGTTCGGGATTAAAAAATGGGAATGTGAAGTGGTTTCAAACCGGAACGTGGCCACTTTTATAAAGGAATTTGTGGTCAAATTGCCTCAAGGCGAACATCTTGACTTCTTGTCAGGTGGTTATATACAAATTGATGTCCCCAAGGTAGAAGTTGATTTCAAAAAGGACTTTGATGTTGAGGATGAATACCGCGAGGAATGGGACAAGTATAATATGTGGGGCCTTATAATGAAGAATACCGAAGAACAATATCGAGCTTATTCCATGGCCAACCATCCTGCCGAAGGAAATATAATAATGCTGAATATCCGTATTGCTACACCTCCGTGGGATCAAAAATCCAAAGGGTTCTTAAATGTCAACCCCGGTGTTTGTTCCTCTTATATTTTTTCTAGGAAACCAGGGGATAAAGTAATGGTTTCAGGACCTTATGGTGAATTCCATATTAAACCAACACAGCGCGAAATGATGTTTATTGGCGGTGGTGCCGGAATGGCCCCCATGCGTTCCCATTTATTTCACCTGTTCCATACTGAAAAAACCAATAGAAAGACTTCTTTCTGGTATGGTGGGCGCTCAGTACGCGAACTCTTTTATGTGGAAGACTTTAAAAACATCGAAAAGGATTTTAGCAACTTTAAATTTAACGTTGCCCTTTCAGAACCTAAACATGAAGATAACTGGAAAGGTTATACTGGCTTTATCCATCAGGTCATACTCGAAAATTATCTGCTTCAACATACTGAACCTGAAGAAATTGAATATTATCTCTGCGGCCCACCCATGATGAACGATGCAATTTTTAAAATGCTGGATGAATTAGGTGTGCCAAGGGAGATGATTGCATTTGATGATTTCGGAGGTTAGCTTTTACTGGCAAAAAAACTAAAAAAAAGTCGGCATTTATAGCCGACCTTTTTTTTGAAAATGGGTGAAAGCCCGCTTATTGTTTGTTCCAGTTTTGTTCTGGTTTTGTTGGACCAGCAAGTTGCAAACAACAACAATCAATGCCATTCAGGTAGAGGGAGTTTTGGGCAATTTCACTTAGGATGCTTTCTCAAAGTTTTAGCCGAAAGCTTTAAAAAGATGCAACTGGATATAAAAAACTTTAAGTGTATGGCTACAAATACTTAAAACACTGATTTAAAGGTTAAGTTTGCCTCTCTTGGAACAACACTATCACTGTTGATGGGCATGGAAGTCTTATCTTTTGTTGCTTCGCTCACAACTGCCTTCGCCACCACAGGCACAACCCATTTTTCCCCCTTTTGGACTGGCGCTTGAACAGGATTTTTTAAACTCTGCCCCTTTTATAAAAAACATTTTAACTGCAAGCCCAGCAATTGCTGTCCCTATCAGTACTATACTCAGCAATATAAGTTTTACATACATTTTTTTAATTTTTGCAAAGGTACGAATCATCTGTTTTGGTTTTTTGTTAACAGATGCCAATAAGGAAAAGTTTAGCGATCAAAGCATTTAAACAGTACAGCAAAATTTTGGGTTCCAAAACCGAAATCTCACAGTATGTGGCACAGGCCCTTTTAGAAACCGAAAAATCATGTTCCAGGCGCAATATCTGATCAAGAAACGGAAACATGATCGGTTTGCCAACATCCTCGTTTGATGTTTGCTTGCTGGAGCTTTATTTTTCGCTATATGAAGCCAGCAACTTTTATACGATAAAAAGGCTATTTTTTTATTAGTTTTGCAAACCTAATTTAATTTCATTGCTCATGACTGTTGATATTTTTATCCCATGTTTTATTGACCAGCTTTATCCTGAAACAGGTTTTAATATGGTTAAAGTGCTCGAAAAACTTGGGGTTGAAGTCCATTATAACAATAAACAGACCTGCTGTGGCCAAATGGCATTCAACAGTGGTTTTTGGGAAGAAGCCAAAAGCATAGGAGAAAAGTTTATCCGCGATTTCCCTAACAACCGCTTCATTGTTGGCCCATCGGCATCCTGTGCGGGTTTTGTAAGGAATTATTATGATGAAATGTTTTATAATTCGGCCTTGCATATTGAATACCACCAACTGAAAAAGAATTTTTACGAGTTTACCGATTTCTTGGTCAATGTATTGAATGTTACCGATGTAGGGGCTACTTTCAGCCACGTGGTAACCTATCACGATTCTTGCGCTTCGCTACGCGAATACAAACTTACCAATCAACCCCGCGAATTGCTGAAAAACGTCCGTGGTCTCGAACTCCGCGAAATGAAGGAAACCCATACCTGTTGTGGTTTTGGTGGCACTTTTTCAGTAAAACACGAACCTATTGCAACCGCAATGGCCGAACAAAAAGTACTCCATGCTTTAGAAACAGGTGCCGAATATATTGTGAGTACCGATTCGTCGTGCCTGATGCACCAACAAGGTTTTATCGATAAAAATAAATTTCCGATTAAAACCATACATATAATTGATTTACTGGCGGCAGGTTTGGCGGAGTAACGAGATGTGGGAGTGGGTTGTGCAAAGCTTATAGTGCTGCTTATCATTGTCCTGTGACTTTTTTTATCCTTTGTGTTGCTTCGGCAGAAATTCAACTTAGCTTTCACCCTTCTATAAATGGGCACTCAGTGTGCCAATCTGCATATCCCCATTGTTATTGCTAGGGCTTTAGTGACGTACTCAACGACGGTTAACTTTATTTGACCTGTTTCCGGATAAAAACGTAATTTCAACTTTTTGTGCCCTTTCGTTTTGAATCCTTGTTTCTGTTGCTTCCAAAAACCAAATTGCTTTCATTTTCCAGCAATTCAAAAAAAATGGATGAATTACCTAGGGAAGGTGCAATTGGGCATTTGAACCTTACTAAACCTAATATAAAATTGAATTTAGGATAAAAGTTGAATGGATAGAAACATTTAATACATTTGCTTTTACATTTAGTTTACCTTTAAACTAATTTTGAGAAGCCAGCCTTTAACCTACATTCACTTTTCCTCTATACACCGGGAACATGAACGATACCAATCCGCAAACGAGTTTTCAATCCGTGCCTTTTGGCTACGTATTGCTTCAAACAGCCGCTTCACCCGAAGGCATGCCGGATGAATACATTTTTATTAATGCAAATACCGAATTTGAGAGGATTTCGGGCCTTGCCAATAAGGATATCCAAAACAAAAAAGCTTCGGCCATTTTGAGCGATTTAGGCATTACTTGCTTGCAATCATCCAACCGTAATGCGGAATCAAGCCAGGTTTACTCCAAAACGTGCATGGAATGGTTCTCGCAAACACTGAAAAGGTGGCATAAAGTAATTTTTTCGTCAACTGGGGATGGCAGTAGCACACTGGTTTTTTTCGATATACATGACCACAACAAACTGAAAGAGGATATACAGGAGTTGGCGCTTGTTGCTTCAAAAACTACCGATTCGGTTGTAATTACTGATAACAATGGAATGATATCGTGGGTGAACGATGCTTTTGAAGTACTTACCGGATTTTCGTTGGGTGAAATAAAAGGGCGAAAACCGGGAACGTTTTTGCAGGGTGAAAAAACCGACCCCAACACCCGGAGGCAATTAGCAGATGCAATAGCCAATTTCCGCCCGGTACATGTCGAAATAGTTAACTATTCCAAAACAGGAAGGCCTTATTGGCTCGATTTGAAAATTGACCCTATTATTGCCGAAGACGGTTCGGTAGGGAAATTTATAGCTATCGAGAGGGAAATTACTGAGCGTAAAATGGTGCAAGAAACTTTGCAGCTTACACTTATTAAACAAAAAGTCATCAATGAGTTATTTGAGGCAAGTACACAAATAAAGCAGCTCGACATATTTTTGAATAAGGTACTCGATATATTGCTGCACATACCTTTTCTCAATATATTGCCCAAATTGGGCGTGTTCACTCTTGCCGACAATCAGACACTTCAACTCAAAGCCCATAAAAACCTGTCGCCCGAAATACAAAAAGCTTGCGATAAGGTGCCATTTGGCAATTGTTTATGTGGTAAAGCAGCTTTAACACAAAAGCCGCAACATGCTGCGAGCCTCGACCATAATCACGAAATTATGTACGATGGAATTGTGGAACATGGCCATTATAACATCCCAATTGTTTCGCAAAACACTACTTTGGGAGCAATTGTTGTTTATCTGCCAGCAGGTTCCATATATCAGGAAAGTGAGGTGGAATTCTTGAGCGCTGTAGCCGATATTGTTGCAGCCAAAATAAAAAATGTTAATACCGAAGAAAGTCTTGTAAAAAACGAATCGAAATACCGCACAATTTTCGAAAACGTTCAGGATGTGTTTTACCAAACTGATAATTCGGGATCTGTTACCGAGATAAGCCCTTCAATCGAACGCTATTCCGGTTATTCGGTGGATGAAGTGGTCGGGGCACCTTTATCAAAATTTTATTATGAGCCTGGCGACCGCCTCAAGCTAATGGAAGTATTGATGGAGAAAAAAGAAGTTGTTGATTTTGAGATCAGGCTGCGCACAAAAAGCAATAAACTGGTTTACACTTCGGTAAATTGCCATCTCATGCTTGGAAAGGACAACCAGGTTATTGGTGTTGAAGGCTCGCTCAGGGATATCTCGGAACGTAAAAAAATTGACCAGATAAATAAAATCCAGTTTAATATTGCCACCGCCGTTACTTCCACCAAGGATGTAGGTGAGTTTATTGAGCTTATCCGTGTTGAGCTAAATAAATATTTGGATGCATCCAATTTTTTTGTAGCTCTTTACGATTCAAAAAAAGACACACTTAGTTCTCCTTTTTTTAAGGATGAATTCGATGAAATTAAAGAATGGCCAGCAGAAAAATCACTAACAGGCCTTGTTGTTTATGAAAACAAAGCGTTATTGCTCAAGCAGCAAGATATCGGGAAATTGGAGCTTGAAGGCAAAGTACACCGCATGGGTGGCCGTTCCCAATGCTGGCTTGGAGTGCCGTTGCGCTCTGACGGAAAGGCAATAGGGGCATTTGTAGTCCAAAGCTACCATGACCAAAATGCTTTCAACATAAGCGATCTGGAACTTTTGGAATTTGTATCCAATCAAATTTCGGTCACCTTGCAAAGGAAAAAGGACGAAGAAGAGATTGCGCTGTTAAGCAAGTCGATAGCTCAAAGCCCCGTAAGTATAGTAATTACCGACACTTCCGGCAAGATAGAATATGTAAACCCAAAATTCACACAGGTTACAGGTTACTCTTCAGAAGAAGTTATCGGCAAAAACCCCAATATTTTAAAATCGGGCACACAATCGCAAGAAGTTTATAACACCCTTTGGGATACAATACGAATAGGAAAACAGTGGACCGGCGAATTGCATAACAGGAAAAAGAATGGAGGGTTTTTCTGGGAATTTGCATCCATTTCGCCAATTGTTGACAATTCTGGCAAAGTCCACCACTTTCTGGCGGTGAAAGAAGATATTACCGAGCGTAAACGTGCCGAAATCAGATCGCGCGACCTAACAAGCCGCTTAACAACATTGATCGCCAACTTGCCAAGCGGCATACTACTCGAAACTCCGCAACGGAAAATACAACAAACCAATCTCAAATTTTGTGAACTTTTCGGAATTGACAAAACACCCGAAGCCCTTGTTGGTTCTGACTGTAAGGAAGCTACAGAAATGGTAAAGTTCTTGTTCATTAATCCCGAATTGTTTAACCTGCGTGTTGAAGAAATATTGAAAGAAAAGAAACCGGTACTAAACGAAGAATTGTTATTGAATGATGGCCGGGTGTTTCAACGCGACTTTGTCCCAATATACACTGCTGGGAAGGAATTTGAAAACCTCTGGCATTACCGCGATATCACGCACCAGAAAAAAGCCGAACAAGACCTCAAGCAACAAGCCGACTTACAGAAAATATTAATGGATATTTCGTCCAAATATATTAATATGCCGGTTTCGCAAATCGAATCCGAAATAATGACTTCGTTGAGGGAACTTGCACTTTTTGTTAATGCCGACAGGGCTTATATTTTCAGTTACAACTGGGATGAACAAACAGCCAACAATACACACGAATGGACAGGCGATGGTATTTCGTCGTACAAAGATGATTTGCAAAATATTTCGCTGCTCAAATTGCCTGAGTGGGTCGATTATCATTTAAAAGGATCATCAATCATTATTGCCGATACCTTAAAAATGGATAGCGGCACTTTTTTGAAAGGATTGCTAATCGGCCACGGAGTAAAAAGCCTGATTGCAATACCAATGATGAACGATGGCAAGTGCACAGGTTTTGTTGGGTTCGATTCTGTAAAAATCCTTCATGAATATTCCAAAGCCGAAGAAACTCTGCTTTCTGTTTTTTCCGAAATGTTGGTGAATGTGCGGCATAGGGCAGCCCTGGAGAAAAACCTCATTGCCGAAAAACAGAAAGCCGATAATGCCAGCAAGGCCAAAAGTGAGTTCTTGGCCAATATGAGCCACGAAATCCGAACACCACTCAACGGAGTAATCGGTTTTACCGATTTGTTGCTCAAAACCACATTAAGCAAAAATCAGCTCCAATATGCCGAAAATGCCAATATCTCCGGCATTTCGTTGCTGGGGATTATTAACGACATACTCGATTTCTCAAAAATCGAGGCCGGTAAAATGGAACTCGACCTGATTAAAACCGACATTATAGAACTGGTGGAGCAGGCAACCGACATTATTAAATACCATGCCGCAAAAAAAGGCCTTGAGCTTCTGTTAAACATCAAGCCGAATATTCCTAGGTTTGCAGTTGTTGACCCGGTTAGGCTAAAGCAAATACTTGTTAACTTGTTAGGGAATGCAATTAAATTTACAGATGCAGGCGAAGTAGAGATAAAGCTTACTTTTTTGCAAAACGATGCATCGTCAGGGCAGTTCAGGTTTTCGGTGCGCGACACAGGCATTGGTATTAGCGAGGAACAGCAGGATAAGTTGTTCAAAGCGTTTACGCAAGCTGACACCACCACTACCCGCAAGTTCGGCGGCACTGGGCTTGGCTTAACAATTTCGAATATGCTGGCACAGAAAATGGGCGGCGAAATACAAATAATTAGCTCAAAAGGCAAAGGCTCCACCTTCTTCTTTACTGTTGAAACCGAATTTGAAGAAGGCGAAAGACTGGATTCCAACAACTCCGAATTACAGCTTAAAAGGGTTCTTGTAGTTGACGACAACGACAACAACCGCCTTATCCTGGAACATACTTTTACTAATTGGGGCATCGAATTTAGCGGTATCGATAACGGATTATCTGCAATTAAGCTAATCTCGCACTCTAAACCTTTCGACCTTGTTATCATGGACTATCACATGCCGTTCCTTAACGGGATTGATACGATAAAAATGATACGCGAAAAACTGCAGCTTTCGCCGCAGATGCTTCCCATTATTTTATTGCACAGTTCATCCGACGATATCGAAATTTACGAGGAATGTAAAAAACTTGGTGTTCGTTTTAACCTTACCAAGCCCATCAAATCACAGGAATTACTGCACTATCTCAAAAATATCCAGAACCAAAATGAAACCCTGAACACTAATATCGAACCCAAGGATACAACAACCGTAACCATCGAAAAAAATAGTAAATCAAAGCCTATGATACTCATTGCCGAGGATGTAAAACTAAACAGGATTCTGATCACAACCCTTATTAGACAAATGGTTCCAGATGTTGAAATTTTGGAAGCCAACAACGGACAAGAAGCTCTGGATTTATTTATCATCGGGAAACCGGCCTTGATTTTTATGGATATTCAAATGCCCGAAATGGATGGTATTGAAGCAACTATGGAAATTAGGCGCCTCGAAAAAGGATTAAGCAGGATTCCAATAGTAGCCCTAACAGCCGGATCTGTTAAAGGCGAAGAAGAAAAGTGTATGAAAGCTGGGATGGATAGTTTCCTTACTAAGCCAATTGTACAAAAAGAACTTATAAGGGTTCTGGAAAAATATTTAACGGCAGCCACCGGAGACGCGCAGACTAAATAAGTATATACTGTAAATGGGATAAAAAGGCTCATTTATTTTTCGAGGAAAATGACCGTGCAGACTTTGGGAATGCTAAGTAAAGCATTGAAAATAAACTCCGCGTACCTCAATGAACTCCATGCCTCCGTGATAAAAACTGAAATCTAAGTGCGACAATTTACCCCGTTTTAGTATAACATAAAAGCTGAAATTGAGGGTATTCCAACTATAGAGCCAGATTATATTTAAACTTTACAAGGCTCGGGGTACAATGAAGCTAAAAGTATAAATAGTAAAGTGGAGCAAGTTCGTAAAAATTCAGCTAACAAAAATTAAAGTTATGGATACAAGTACAAAATACAATTTCGAATGGAAGGACTTAGGCGACCTTGAACTTGGCCGGCCTAACTTAGGCACAAATACCAATGTTGTGGTTTATCGCTTAATGCAATATACCATGCGCGATGTGCTAGAAAAACATTGGGGGCCAGAAAAGACCAATGATTTTTTCATTGAAGCTGGGTTTAAGGCAGGTGAAGAATTTTGTAAAAACGTACTCGATTGTTCGCTCGACTTTGATGGTTTTACCGCCGATTTGGCCGAAAAACTCGAAACTTATGGCGTTGGGCTATTGCGTGTGGAGAAAGCCGATCTGGAAAAACTTTCGTTTGTGCTTACCGTTTCTGAAGATCTCGATTGTTCGGGACTGCCTTATAGCGGAGTAGCATTTTGCGATTACGACGAAGGTTTTATTTCCGGCATAATGCATTTTTATACCAAGCGGAATTTTAATGTAAAAGAAATTGATTGTTGGGGCACCGGCGACCGCACTTGCCGCTTTACTGTCGAAGTGGGGAATTAGCCTCATAAGTATAAAAACATTCTTCCTGATTTGATAAACAACCAAACGCTTGTTTTGGTTAGGCTATGCATTCATCAACCATTCATTCCTGGTTTTGGATCATGGAATTGAAAATTGGTTAAAAGTACGATTGATTCTTAACAATAGAGTGCCTAAAGTATAGAGTCATTAAATTGCCAAAAGTTCCGACTGTATTTATTTGCTCCATTTTACAAGTACAAAGGCTAAAATACGATTGTTGACCTCATCAGGTTTTGTAAATCATGGAAGGGGTTTTTTACCAACATCAGGAGTTGAAAGCTTGTAACGTTGATAACTTTAGGCATTTTTAGCACTTCAAATAGTCTCAAGGTTTTAAAATAACATAGGGCAAATAGTTTTAACATTTCAATTACTAAGTGCTAATTTTGCACTACAAAAAAGCAGCTTCTACAAAAGCTAATCCATGCACTGATGTACAAAACAATTAAGGGCGATGATCAACGAAGAAGTCAAATTACCGGACATACTAAACAAAATATTCATAAACCTTGGCGAGGGCAAAATGGATATCGCCGTCGAACTTCTAAATAAAGTAGAGTTTATCGGGCAAGATGACACGGTTGAATTGGTTAAAACCTTAAAGGGTTTTATTGGGCAGTATTCCGAAAGCGCTCTTTTTTTAAATGCCATAGCTAATGGCAACCTCGATGTTAGCCCACCCAAAGACCCGCTTCATAAAAACTATGTGATAACCCAGTTCAAGCAGTTACATTCCGATCTTTTGCACCTTACCTGGCAAACCAAACAAATTGCAAAAGGCGATTTGAAGCAAAAAGTTAGTTTCCTTGGCGAGTTTTCTGTTGGTTTTAATAAAATGATTGAAGCATTGCGCGAAAAAGAACTTCTGGAAGTAAAATTAAAAACGCAGTTTGCAGAACTTCAGAAAGTTAATTCCGAAAAAGATAAATTTTTCTCGATAATTGCCCACGATTTACGAAGCCCTTTCAATGGTTTTTTAGGCTTGACCCAGCTAATGGCCGAACAATTGCCTACCATGACCATGGAAGACATACATTTGATTGCGGTAAGCATGCAAAACTCCGCCACCAATTTGTTCAGGCTGCTCGAAAACCTGTTGGAATGGTCGCGGATGGAACAAGGCATGATACCGTTTAAACCCGAAGAAATCCAACTGCGCGAAAGTGCAGATAAAAGTATTGCCATTGTACTCGAAAACGCCCATGCAAAGGATATAGAAATTAAAATTAGCATTGCTTCAGGCATTGTGGTGTATGCCGATAGTAATATTTTACAAACCGTTATCAGGAACATAGTTTCAAATGCAGTTAAGTTTACACCAAAAGGAGGCAAAATAAAGGTAAATGCATTTACAAACGGTGAAAATAGGGTTCAGGTTTCCATTACCGATTCAGGGATTGGTATGAAACCCGATATGCTAGCCAACCTTTTTAAACTCGATGTTCCTACCGGGAGGCCAGGCACCGAAGGCGAAGCAAGCACTGGTCTTGGGTTAATACTTTGCAAGGAGTTTGTCGAAAAACACGGATGCAAGCTTTGGGCCGAAAGCGAAGTTGGAAAAGGTTCCACATTTAGTTTTACCGTTCCACAGAAACCAACTCAAGAAATTTAATCCTTGCCCATAAGCTGGCAGAAATGCAATACCATTGTGCACAATGGTAGATTATCGCAACAGATTTAAGCAATGCTAAATTTTATAAAGGTAATCTGTGCAATCCGTGTTCCCAACGTTAAACACCAAAAACAACAAAAGAAGCCGAAGCTTCTTTTGTTGTGTAAATTATTAGCCCAAAGCGGAATTGCCTCTTCATCTTAGTACCACCACATTATTAACTTTTACCATGTAATTATAGGCCAACAGCCCTGCAACCGCACCTGCAAAGTTGGCTAACATATCCAGATACTCAAGCGAGCGGCCGTTTGCTATAAGGCGTTGCAGTATTTCCATTATTACGCCCCACATAAAAACAAACAACAATAAAATCGGATACGATTTCAACCTATTGTTTCTAATATTAAGACTCCAACATGCCATAAAACCCAAACCGGCATACATGCCAAAATGGATTGCCTTGTCCTCGCCCGAAAAGTAGGGAATATCGGGTAAATTGGAGGTCGGCAATAGGGAGAGGAACGCAATGAGGGTGAGATAAAAGATGCCCAAAGATTTTCGTAGCAATGGGTTGATAGGGTAATTATTTGCCATTATTTTTTTCAGAAACCAATTAACATTCTGATTATTGTACCAAAATCTCTGTGTTTGAATATCTATATTCCACTTAAACTTTCAATTTAAGGCGATATTGAATTAATATTTGATTGAAAGTTGAGGTTAGATGTTTAAAACTCAAAATTTATTTCATAAACGAAGGCATTTCCGGAAGATCCTTAAAAATGCGGAAAACAATTTTGCTTTCCGGCATAACAATTACTGCTGCTGTTAAAAAGATTATCAGCATATCAGTGCGAAAATTACAATGCTGCTGGTACCAATTTTCCAAAGCTCCTTTATATGGTGCGATATATAATCGATCAAATTCGTGGGGATCCGTTTCTGTATTGGAATGAATTTTTTCCTCATCACGAAAAATGATAGATGCAATTCCGGTAAGCCCTGGTTTGCAGTTGTAAAATGTGCCCTGCATTTCAGTTGAAAATTTCAAGAAATCTACTTCCATCAATGGCCTTGGGCCTACAACCGACATGTCGCCAATTAAAATATTGATCAACTGGGGTATTTCATTCACTTTTGAGCCACGAAGATATTTGCCCATTGGGGTAAGCCGCCAGTCGTTTTGTACCGTAATGCTGCCGGTCCCCAGACTTGGACTGGCCTTTAGCATGGTTGCAAATTTGTAGATTTTGAACTTTATATTCTTGTATCCCCTTCGCTCCTGAAGGTAAAAAATATATCCTTCGCCTGTTAATTTTAATGCGATTGCGAGGGGGATAAAAAAGGGCAGAAAAATTAATATCCCTATGAGAGCAAATAGGATATCGCCTGTTCGTTTTATCAGTTTATACATAGTTTCTACATTTTGGAATCCAGTCCTTTACCTGTTTCGATATGTGCAAAGTTAGGGAGATATTCCTTAAGGATTTCGATAATGCCTGCTTTTGTTACTTCATTGGAGGCAAACAGGTTATGAAGGCGTAGGAATATTTCATCTATTTCTTTCACAGGTCTTTTCTTTGAGTTTTTTACTACTCCAAGATTAATGAAAGAATCCATTTCGAGGATCTCGCTTTCGGTAAAAAATTCTTCGAAGGACTTTTCTCCTGAAGTGTCGGAACCAAAAAAGTAAACAGGGTAGGAGGTGGATTCTTCGTTGAGGAGCATGGTTTTTTGACGGGCTTCTTCTTCGGTTTCGCAGATATCGGGTGTCATACCTAGTGTTTGCAACAGATCAATTGCCATCTGATCGAATGGGATCATGTCCCTGTCTTCATCGAGCTTAGGGAAAAAGATATCGCCCGGTTTTCCCATAATGGATGCAATGAGGCATAATTCGCCTGATTCCTGCGGTGAAACAAAGAACCTACGGATTCCTCGTGGACATGACCAGGGTTGTTTTTTTTGCAAACGTTCCAGAAATCCCAAAGGCAAACTTCCATTTGAGAATGCGACATTGGCAAAGCGGGCAGTTTTTATCGGTAAGCGATCAGAATAAGCCATGATCAGTTCTTCCATCAGTTTTTTGCTTGCTCCCATTATGTTTACCGGGTTGGCTGCCTTGTCGGTCGAAACGCAGAAAAAATGCTCTGGTGGCGATTGTAGCAACAGGTCCAGGAGCTTGCGTGCCCGTAACACATTGTTCTCAATCATTGCTTCGATTGAGTATATGTCTTTTTCGCTGCGAACATGTTTGTGGGCTGCAAAATTGGCAACAATCTGAAACGGTCCATGATGGAAGAAAAGTTTTTCGAACACACGATCCCCGAAATTTACCGGATAGGTAATAAATTCGTCGGGGATATTGTAGCATCCGGAACTTCTGATATCGCGGACCAATTCGGTGAGGCCGTTTTCGTTAATATCAACAACAACCAGTTTGGCAATTTTAAATTTTAAAATGGCTTTGATGTAGGATGAACCTATTGTACCTGCTCCGCCTATTACAAGTACTGATTTGCCATTGATGCGGGTCTGCATTTCGGTATCATACTTTGTGAAATCATCGCTCAGTAGGCTTTGCTCACGGCGGGTTATGAAGTTTTTGATAAAGGAATCGAGGTCGAATTTTGTTTGCATAATTTTTAATTTTGAACCATATAGGCACATAGGCTACATGGTTTATTTAGTATCACTGTTTATTTAGTTTGTGAAAAAGCAATTGTCGGAAGTCAGAAGACGGGAGTCGGAAGCTACACTAAACGATGCTTTATCATAATAAGTAGCCAGTTGATTGTTAATTGACTTTATTAGTTCAACATGTAACATTTTTCTGAACTTTACCTGCACTTTGGTTACATAATTTTTTCAACTTTTCCTGTAACCTGGGATGATGGCGCTACTTGGGATGTTTACAACCCTGTCGGCAAACCAAATTGAGTTTTCCAGGCTGTCGGTCTGGCAGTGAGAGAACATCGGAAGGCGATTCATGAGTTCCCAGATTGGCCTGGTCATTACACCATTGTTGTTGGTATATTGCAATAATTCTGTTTGTTGGGCTTTGTCCTTTGTGAGGATAACGTTTAACCAGTAGTTTGCTTTGCAATCGAGTGGTTCGGTAAAGAATTGGAATTCGCTTTGAGCGAAATATGCAATGTATTGTTCTGCCAGCTTCCGCTTCAGGCTTAAAAGATAGTCGAGACTTTCCATTTGGGCGCAGCCGAGTGCGGCATTTACGTTTGTTAAACGGTAATTGTACCCGACGTGGTCGTGGACAAATTCCCAGGCATGTGGCACTTTTGCTTGTGTGGTCAGGTGTTTGGCTTTTTTCGCCAGTTGTTCGTCGTTTGTTAGTATCATTCCTCCTCCACCGGTGGTAATGACTTTATTGCCGTTGAAACTCAATATGCCAAACTTCCCAAAAGTTCCGGTATGTTTGCCTTTGTAGTAACTGCCCAAGCTTTCGGCGGCATCCTCGATTAACGGGATATTGTATTTGTCGAGTACCTGTAGCAGTTCATCAATTTTGACAGGATGACCAAAGGTGTGCATTGGAACGCAGGCGGATATGCGGCGACCAGTTTTTTTGTTAAAGGGGAAGAGGGGTGAAGGGGCGAGGGGTGAGGGGGAGACTTCACGGAGTTCAACGTTCTCTTTTAGCCAGGCTTCAACTGCGGCTGGCGAAAGACCCATAGTTTCGCGATCGACATCCAGAAAAACAGGGTGGGCACCAGTGTATGAAATGGCATTTGCTGTGGCAATGAAAGTAAGTGCCTGGGTGATTACTTCATCGCCCCGCTCAACACCAGAAAGTTGCAAAGCAATATGCAAGGCTGCAGTACCATTCATTGCAGCTACCGCATATTTAGCTCCTGTATATTCGGCACACATTTTTTCGAAACGGCCAACAAATTCGCCTACGCTTGATACAAAATTGGAATCGATGCACTCATTAAGGTATTTTTTTTCGTTTCCGATAAAACGGGGATCGTGCAAGGGGATAAAATCGGTAGGTTCCTGAAAGGTGGAACGGATAAAATCGGTTAGAGGTTTTAGGTTGTGCATTTTTGTTGTGACTAGTGATTTTTTTATCGTTATTGGTGATTAGTGACTGGTGATTGGTAACTGGTGACTGGTGATTTGTGATGAGTAAGTTAGGAGTTATAGATTAGGATCTTTGGGGGGAGTTTGGTCTCAAAACATACCATAAACACCATATTTTATGGTTTTATTTGAATTTATATAATTATTGTCCCTGATACATATTTTTGAATTGAATAAACAATAATTAGGATTGAGGTTGCAGCGACATTGCTTGAGTGGTTTTACGCTTCGATCTGTTTTTTAACTGCTTCGCCCTGCAATGACTTGCATTGAAGGTCTTAAAGTCGTTTTCCTTCGAACATCCAAAAATTAAACATTTTTATATATTCCATCAGTACGGTTTGTATCCCTTCCTTGTCCTTCCACCAGCCTTGTCCAGTATAGCCTGTGTATTTGCTGGGGCTGCAAAGTATTACTACCGACATACCTTTTTGGTTTAATGCTTTTTCGAAAATCATGGATGCCCTGCGGGTGTGATCGGAGGAGGAAACAAGGGTAAGCGTATCAATTTCGGGATGTGTTTTGAGGTAATCTCTTAGAATAGTTGCTTCCTGCTGGGTACTTCGGGCATCGCCGGGAAGGATGATAATATTTTCGTCGGGTATGCCAAGAGTGATCAGAGCATCCTTACATTGCTTTGTTGAACTAATAAGATGGACTCCCCTTATTTCGAGTTCCTTGGAGCTGCCATTGCTTTCCTGAACAATTATTACTTTATCGGCAAGTCTTTTATTGTATAAATCTGATACCTGGAGAACCCTATCGGGAATGCTACCCATTAGCATTACCATTGCGTTGGCATGTATGGGTGGGTCTTCTTTAACAAGCCATGTGCCTGCTTTCCGGCAGGTAGTTACCGAAGCAAAGACTGCGATTAGAATTATGGCCGCTGTAAGGAGATGGCGGTTTGGGAAGGTGGTTTTCAGTGTCGGTAATTAGTAGGGAGTAGGGAGTAAGAAGTATGGAGTATGGAGTATGGAGTATGGAGTAAGGAGTATGGAGTGGTGAGTAGTGATTGGTGAGTAGTGATTGATGAGTAAGGAGTAGGATGCAAGAATTGTCTCTCTCTATTTACAAAATTTCTCCGGAGTATTAATCATTGAGATCAGCATTCGCCTCACTTCATCATATTCTTTTATCAGAGAATCATGTTTTTCGGTAGAGATATATTGACAATTATCTGAAAAATCCAACCAGACTTCTGTTTCGTTTTCCTCTCCTAAGGCATCTGTTAGTTTATTTACAAAGACTTTTGGATATATCCTTTTAGCCCATGATTCTGCTATGTTTGCTGGAATTGACCTTGACGAACGTCTGATTTGATCGGTTAGAGAGTACCGTTCTTCTTTAGGGAAGGATATTGTAATCTTAAAAATCTCCATCGCAAGCTTGTAAGACTTCTGAAAAACTATCAAATCCCTATATCCATTTAGAGAGCTCACATTTCTGGTATTTACAATTTTAGTAACTATTCATCTGTTATTAATTTGTTTTTTAAAGGTCAGATGGAATACGCCATAATATCATTTTCGGTTGGTGATAAAATTTTACCATGGCTATTTCATGCTATTTTCTAATAACCTACCTTTTACTTGATTTAGGCTGTTAGGCTGTAAACTGTTAGGCTGTAGGCTGTTAGAGCTTTGTCAAATCAAATAGTGCTTTTATTAATGAAAAATATATGGTGAACCTTTACACCCAAACACTAATTACTAAACCAAAAAGTCCAACCCATGAATAGTTATAGGTCTTAAACTTATAGCAATCCATATGTTTAATTATCTAATTTTCAAGATTATAAATGGACTTACTGTTAACTTATTCCTAATTTGCCCAATCGTCTTCAAGGCTTTTACCGAGCAGGGTGTAGAGGATAATTTTTATGTCGAGGGAAAAAGTCCAGTTTTTCACGTAATTGTTATTGATGCGGACTTTTGCAGGATAGAGTACTTTATCGTTATACCAAATTGGGTCTTGCTGTTCGGATAATAATTCTTCTTCGTTAGAATATTTGATGCTTGCTGCTCCTGTAAGGCCCGGGCGAAAGGTTAGGAGTAAACGGTCTTCTCCCTTTAGTACATCTGCATATCCCGGGACATCAGGCCTTGGGCCTACAAAACTCATGTCGCCGATCAGGATATTCCAGAATTCGGGCAGCTCGTCGAGTTTATATTTGCGCATGGTTGCACCGAGGGGAGTGATGCGGCTTTCGCCTTTAACCGAAATTGTGCTTCCTCCATGGTTTACTTTCATCGTCCGGAATTTTACCATACGGAAAAGCCTTGCATCTTTTCCAACGCGGTTTTGCCTGAAGAAAATAGGGCCTGGCATCTTTAGCTTTATAAGGATTGCTATTATCAGGAATACCGGTGAAAAAACAATTAGGCCGAAGATGGATGCGGCGATATCGAAGAGGCGTTTTAGGAACATATTTTTTGGAGTTGTGAGTTTTGAGTTGGGGTGTTAGTGAGTGGTGGGTAGGGAGTAGGGAGTATGGAGTATGGAGTAGAGAGAAAGGAGTAAGGAGTAGGGAGTAGGGAGTATGGAGTAGGGAGTAAGGAGTATGGAGTAAGGAGTATGGATTAGAGAGAAAGGAGTAAGGAGTAGTGATTTGTATTGAGACAGTATTTGGCGTTATTCGGTTTATGGGTTTCAAAAATCACTTCCCGTTGCACATTTCTATTCTATTATTTCAAATCACTTATATCTCCACTTACAAGTCAAGTCAAAATATCTTCCTCAGCAGCACCATTGTCTTATCCACCTCAAAGCCTTGAAGTAGTGACGAATCGTTCATTTCCTGGACGTTGAGTCCGCTGGTGACGGCTTCGATGCGGGTAATTTTTCGTTTGAGAAGGTCTTCGATTACACCAGTTTCGAGCATGGATATGTATTTGGGATCGTTGTATTCCTTTTGCATAAAATAATAGAAGTACTTTGCCAATCCTGGTTCGGCAACTATTCCAGTGCGAAAGCCAATCAGTTCGCTTGTTTGCTGGTTGAACAATCCATAAACGAATTGCTTTGGATACGTTGCAAGTGATTTTGTGAGATAGAGTTCCAGCCTTTTTTTTGCCAGTTCATTTGATATCAGTGGATCGCGGGTGAAACGATC
>CAJAXK010000224.1 GCA_903946925.1 uncultured Bacteroidales bacterium
AGTCTTTTTTGTCAACCAAAATCATGAAAGCACAGGGCAATAACCAATAACCAATAACCAATAACCATCAGCCAGTAACCAAATTTTGCAGCAATAAACAAACCGACAAATTGAAAACAGAACAAACCATTCAGTTTATCAGCAAATCCTGCAAAAGTGATTTCGAGCCTGTGTTTTCGATAGTTATCCCAACTTGGAACAATTTTGAAATGTTGCAACTTTGTATTGGCAGCATTTTGAAGAACAGCAGTTTCAGGCATCAGATAATACTTCACGTGAACGAAGGCAAGGATGGCACCAAAGCCTGGGTTGAAAAACAGCAGTTTGACTACACAATGAGCCAAAACAATATTGGCGTTTGTTACGCTGTAAACGCTGCGGCAGGCCTCGCAAAAACTGACTATATACTTTATCTGAACGATGATATGTATGTTTGTCCTGAGTGGGACAAATTCCTTTGGGAAGAAATACAGCTCATGCCCGACAAGTATTTTTACCTTTCGGCAACAGCAATCGAACCCTTCGATGCAGGTAAAAAGTGTGCCATTGCTCCTTTTTCTTTTGGTTCGTCTCCTGCCGATTTTCGTGAAAACGAATTATTAGCTAATTATAAAAACTTACCAATGCCCAACTGGAATGGGGCTTCTTGGCCACCGTGCCTGGTTCATCGCCATGTATGGAACCTGGTAGGCGGTTACAGTACCGAGTTTTTTCCCGGTTTTTATTCCGACCCTGATTTTTCGCTGAAGCTTTGGCAAATTGGTGTCCGCAATTTCAAAGGGGTTTCCAAAAGTAGGGTTTATCACTTCCTGGAACATTCAACCAAACGGCTTGGCAATAAAAAGGTTAAAACAGGTAACCGCACATTTTTAAACAAATGGGGAATTACGGCAAGCATGTTCAATAAATTTTATTTGAAGATGGGAAGCACCTATAACGGGCCGCTGCCGGAAGTTGAGAAAACTTTTGCCTATAAAAAGAAAGGTTTTGCTTGTAAGATTAAAAAGCTGTTTTCGAAAGGTACAGCTTTGTAAATGGCTAAAAAACTACTTCCTAAAATCACAGAACAAGTTTTTGTATTGAAATGTTTTGATTTTTAGTACTATTGCAAAATACTGTTTAACAAATTATTATCAAGCGAAAACCAAACCAATGGAGCTTAAATCAGGGAATATCCTATTACGCCCTTTACGCCTTGCCGATGCCGAACGTTTGGCAGAACTGGCCAATAATGAAAAAATTAGTGTCAACCTACGCGATGGTTTTCCTCATCCATATACTTTAGATGATGCCAAAAGTTTCCTTCAAAGATTTTCAGGTCAGGAGCCAATAACATTTTTTGGTATTGACTACAATGGTGAATACGCAGGCAATATTTCACTCGTTATGGGACAGGATATTTACCGGAAATCTGCTGAAATAGGGTATTTTTTAGGCGAACCATACTGGAATAAAGGAATTGCTACAACTGCGGTAAACCTAATCACGGAATACGCATATAATAAACTGGGCATCATTCGGATACACACAGGAATTTTTGAATATAATACAGCTTCGATGCGGGTGTTGGAAAAATGTGGTTTTAAGAAGGAAGGCGTTTTCAGCAAATCCGTTTTCAAGCAAAATAATATCTGGGACGAGATAAGGTATGCAAAAATAAACCCAATATTTGATAAGGGCTGAAAGGATTAAAGGCTCAATGCTTCGCGTTCAAGGTTCAAAGGTTTAATTGCTTCACGCTTACCGATTCACGTTCAAGGTTCAATGCTTCGCTTTCAAGGTTCAATTGTTCTACTGTTCAAATGTTCATTTATTCTATTGTTCAATTCGCATTATCCCTCAAATTTCCACATCCCCAAATTCCCACATCCTCAAATTCCCACATCCCCAAATTTCCACATCCTCAAATTTCCACATCCCCAAATTCCCACATCCCCAAATTCCCACACCCCCAAATCTCCAAATCTCCACATCTCCACATCCTCAAATTTTCAAAATTCTGCCATATATTAACTACCTTTGCAGCGGTAGCAACCTGTTCTATCGTATCCCGGCTTGTCCGCGGGTAAGGAAAGTCAGGACAACATAGAGCACCATACTTCCTAACGGGAAGGTCTTGCGGCTGAACACCGTGGGAACAGACAGTGCCACAGAAAAAATACCGTCGCACCGCAAGGTTCGATAAGGGTGAAAACGCGGGGTAAGAGCCCACGCCTTGTTGTAGCAATACAGCATGAGGGTAAACCTTATGGGTTGAAAGACCAAATATACCGGGAGTTGCACTGCGCAAGCAGCTGCTATAAGGGTTGCTCGCCCGATGCCCGGGGGGTAGGTCGTTAGAGGCCGTTAGTGATAGCGGTCCCAGATAAATGATGGAAGCCGGAAGGTCGGCAACAGGCCCGAAGGGACAGAATCCTGCTTATAGGGTTGTTACCAAAGTGTTGCTTCTAGGAAGATTGCGGAATTCGGATTGCTGATTGCTGATTTTGGATGTCGGAAGTGCGATGTCGGAAGTGCGATGTGGGATGTGCGATGTGGGATGTATTGTGATAGATTGAACTCTTTAAGCTTTGACTTATTTGAATAATTAGACAGTAAACTACTAAAAAAGAACACATTATAAAAACGCTTTAACATGAAAAAAATATTTTTATCGTTCGGGATCATACTGGTTTTTTGTGCCAATATTATGGCCCAAGATATTCCCAATGGCAGTTTCGAGACATGGACGGGTAGTGAGCCTGACAGTTGGAATACTTCAAACATGAATATTCTCGGGCTGGATTTTACAACCACATCCAAGGATTTGTCGAGCCCGCAGCAAGGCACAGCTTCAGCTAAACTCACTGTTGTTACCAAAAACATCCCATTCGTTGGTTCAATAACCATGCAGGGTGCGCTTACACTTGGCACACTTACTATTGACCCAATCGCCCAAACCGCCTCATTAACTGGTGGTTATCCGTTTACAGGTATGCCGCAAAAACTTACAGGATATTTCAAATACCAACCTGTAAACAACGATACCTGCTACTTTGGCTGGGGCCTTACCAAATGGAACAATGGTGTGCAGGATACTATTGGTTACACGGCAATAGATACTTTCGGAACATTTAATTCGTGGACATATTTTGAACTTCCTCTCGAATATCTGATTTGGGAAGCACCCGATACCATGAATATCCTTTTTGTAAACTCCAATCCAGCCGATGGCCTGGTACACACCGGCACCAAACTTTGGATTGATAATCTTGCTTTTGTTTATGGCACAGTTGGCATCGAAGGGGTAACTTTTGCTAAAGGCTTAAGCCTGTATGCCGAACGCAACAGCAAACATTTGGTACTGTCATCAACTTTTGAAAAACCGGAGAACTTAGATATTAGCCTCTTTTCCATGGCTGGGATTGAAACAAAACGTTGGAAACGGACCATGCACATTTCGACAGAGCGATTGGATGTTGGCAACCTTTTGCCCGGCACTTATATAATACGAATTTCTTCGGGTAACCGATTGATTGATAGCAGGAAAATCACAATTCTGGATTAATTTCTTTAAAAATTTCCTAAACTTTGTTTCCCACCAGTTTTTTATAAGCTGGTGGTTTTTTATTTGGTTTATTTTATTCGATGCTGTTATCTTTTACTGAATTTTTCAGGTTTAAGTTTTGGTAAAATGATTCTGGTTCTATTCCAATATAGAAGTCAAAATCCTGCATTTTTAAACAGGGATATACCCCAATCTGTTGAATAGTTATTCTATATTATACTATTCCCATCCCGAAAGCGTTAAGTTTTCAACTTTTGGTTGTTGATAAATTGAAGTACACCCCCTCAAAACCATTTGCATAATACTGTACCTTTAATCCAGATTTTCAGCATTGCAACATGAATATTCGCCAAATAATTACCATCCCGTTATGTGTTCTGATAACAAGCTTTTATATGCAGGTTTCGGCACAAAAAACAAGCATTTTTAACAACCCACAAGCTACTTACGATCAGGCTCTTGACCTGTACAGCAAGGCAAAATATGGCTCTGCCAAGGTTTTGTTCGACGAACTGCAAACTGGTGAAACCTCGAACCTGAAAGCGGGTTCGCAGTATTATTCGGCATTATGTGCTTCGCAGCTTTTGCACCCCGATGCGGCCCAACGTTTTCAGGAATTTATCGAAACATATCCGCAAAATGCCCAGGTCAACGAAGCCAACTTTGAGCTTGGGAAGTTACAAATCAATACAAACGACTACAAAAAAGCATTGGAAAGTTTCAATAAAGTTGATAAATTTGAGTTGAGTCCGGAACAGTTGAACGAATATTATTTTAAAATAGGATATGCCTGTTATAAAACTAACGATATGAAAAAGGCGCGGGAAAATTTTGCGCTGCTCACCGAAAAGCCCAATAAATATAATGTGCCTGCCAATTATTACTATGCCCACATTGCATATTCGGATAAGAACTACGAAACCGCGCTGAAACATTTTGAGCGCGTTTCAACTGACGAAACTTTCAGTAGTGTGGTAAATTATTATATCGTTCAAATTTATTCCATTCAAAGCCGTTACGACGAATTGTTGGCAAAATCATTGCCTTTGTTGGAAAAAGGGAGCGACAAGAAAACTGCCGAAATAGCCAGGCTTACTGCCGATGCTTACTTCCATAAGGCCGACTATAAAAATTCATTGCGCTATTTTACCCAATACCTCGACTCGAAACCAACCTCCATTTCGAACATTGATAACTACGAAATAGCTTTTGCCAATTACCAAAATGGGGATTTTACAACGGCCATCAAATACTTTCAAACGGTTGCCACGGCTCAAGATACGCTTTCGCAGAACGCATATTTCCATTTGGGCGATTGTTACCTCAAAACCAACCAGAAACGCTTTGCCTACAATGCTTTTAATTCGGCTTTCAAAATAAAAACCGATCCAATAATTACAGAGGAAGCACTTTTCAATTATTCAAAATTGGCTGTTGAGCTTTCGTATAACCCTTATAACGAAGCTGTTAGCGCTTTACAGGATTATTTGGCAAAATACCCCGAATCTGTCCGCCGCGATGAACTTTACGGGTATTTGGCCGATTTGTACCTCCTGACCAAAAACTACAAAAATGCGCTAACCAGCATCCAACAGATAAAAAAGCGCAATGCCCGCCTCGATGCTGCTTATCAACGGATTGCATATTACCGGGGCATAGAAGTATTTAACGAAGCAGATTATGCAGGTTCCATACTGCTTTTTGCACAAGCGCGTGAGCTTACCTCCGACAATTCGATAAAGGCTTTATCTTCCTATTGGACGGGTGAAGCTTATTACCGCACAGCACTTTGGGACAAGGCAATTGATGCTTTTACAAAATTCCAGTTAACCCCAGGGGCATTGAAATTATCCCTGTTCAATGCGTCCAATTATAGTATTGGATACTGTTATTTTAAGAAAAAAGAGTACTCGAAGGCTGCAAACAGTTTCCGTAAATACTTAGCCGACAAAAAGACTGACCCCAAACTGGCGGCTGACGCAAACCTCCGCTTAGGCGATTGCTTTTTTATGTCCAAAGAGTACACCACTTCGGTTGAATATTACCAAAAGGCTGTAGCTGCGCGTGTTGCCGATGCCGATTATGCCATGTATCAGGCCGGAATTTGCTACGGTGTACAGGGCGATATGGAAAACAAAGTCGCTACTTTGCGCAAAATGCTCACAACATACAGCAAATCAGCTTATACCGATGATGCGTTATATGAAATAGGAACCACCTTTAACGTAATTGATAGGGATAAGGATGCCCTTGAATATTTCCAAAGAGTGGTAAAAGAGTTTCCACAAAGTACTTATGTAAAGAAATCCTTGTTAAAAACAGGTCTGATTTTCTTTAACCAAAACCGCAACGACGAAGCCCTTACCATGCTCAAACGTGTTGCCAAGGATTATCCCGGTACACCCGAATCAAAAGAAGCTTTGGGAAGCGTTAAGAGCATTTATATGGAAATGAACCAGGTAGATGAGTATGTTGAGTTCACAAAACAGGTTCCACAATCGGATGTTTCGCGCTCCGAACAGGATTCACTTACTTATATTGCCGCCGAAAACCAGTATATGAATGGCAATTGCGAAAAAGCTTCCGATGGTTTCGCGAAATATATCAACAAATTCGAGGAAGGGGCATTTTTGCTCCAGGCCAATTTTTATAAAGCCGAATGTGATTTCCGTGGGCAGAAGTTTGATCAGGCTTTGGCCAATTATACTTTTATTATCAACCAACCCCGTTCGCGGTTTACGTCAAAATCCGCAGCCAGGGCGGCGCAAATACAACAACAGCGCAAAAATTATCAGGCTGCACTCGAAAGTTATATATTGCTCGAAGAAACTTCGGATCAAGCTGGCTTGCTGATGGATGCTGTTGCCGGACAGATGCAATGCAATTTTGGGTTGAAAAACTATGGGCTTGCCATACAATCATCGCAAAAGCTGCTCGCACTCAATAAGCTCCCCGAAAACATGGCTGCCGAAGCGCATTTTACCATCGCCCGCTCTGCTTATGCCTTGTCGAACCCGAATTTAGCCAAGAAGGAATTTCTGGAAACAGTAAAACTTTCGAAAAACGAAATGGGCGCCGAGTCAAAATATATGCTGGCCCAATTGGAGTTTGAAAATGCCAGGTTCGACGATTGCGAAAAAACAGTATTTGATTTGTCAGAAAACTATGCTTCTTATGATTTCTGGGTGGCTAAAGGTTTCCTGCTTCTGGCTGATGTGTATGTGAAAAAAGGAAATACTTTTCAAGCAAAACAAACTTTGCAGAGTATAATTGATAACTACGAGGGGCAGGATTTGGTTTCTATTGCGAAAGAGAAGTTGGCTGGAATAGGGGAGTAGATTGGGATGTGGGATGTTGGATGTGGGATGTTGGATGTGGGATGTGGGAGGTGCGATTTCGGATTTCGGATTTCGGATTTCGGATTGTAGATTTCGGATTTCGGATTTCGGATTGCGGACCTCGGATTGTGGATCTCGGATTGTGGATTTCGGATTATCAACCCATCAACCCATCAACCAATTTCGGATTGCGGCTTACGGATTGATTACGAACATTGATTAAATGAATTAAACAAACAAAAATTTCAGGTGAAGATGACAGCATTAAAATATAGGATCACAATTACCGCTCTGGGGTTTATTCTTGCTATGGCATTTCCTTTGTCAACTTTTGCGCAAGGCAAAACCTACAACGAAGAAATCACGGTTGTTGCCCCTTTCGATCCAATAATCCCCGACGCATTTAAAATCAGCCAGAACCCGGTAGCCGATGACACATTAAGCTCTGTGCCGGTGATGAATTATTCCATTATGCCCAGGATGGCTGCTGTTAAACCAATAATCGAAACTTTGCCCGCCGTTAAATTGGTTGCCGAACCGCTTTCAAAACTCTACCGCAACTACCTTCGCGGCGGTGTTGGTAATTATTCGGCCTTGTATGGCGAACTGTTTATGAGTTCATTACGCTCTAAACAATACCTTACCACAATCAGGCTAAAACACCAATCGGCTGCCGGAAAAATAGAAAATTATGGATCGCCGGCAAACAGCCGCAACGAAGCCGAAATTGCCGCTTCAAAGTATTATGGCGAACATACCTTGGCTGGAAATATTTATTACTATCGCGACGGGCTTCATCTTTACGGTTATAAACCAGATGATTATCCTGATACGGTTATTGAAAAAGACGATATAAAACAGCACTATTCCACAGTTGGGGTTTCAACTTCGTTTGGCAGTAATTATAAAAGCAATGATAAACTTAACCATTCGTTCGGGCTTTCCTATTACCATTTGGCAGGGATGTACGATAACTCCGAAAACAATCTGAAATTTGTTACAACACTCGATAAACGCATTGATTTGTTCAAAATTGAAAAGGAACAGGTAATTGGTGTTAATGCAGGTTATAACTTCCTGAACCAAAAGGATTCCCTTGCACTGATCAATTCCGGGGTTTTGCTGTTGAACCCTTTCATCAAAGCACAGTTGAACGAATACAGTTTTATGGCAGGGTTCAAACTCAATATTGCCAGCGATTCGGTTACCAAAGCCCATTTTTATCCGGTTGCCGAAGCTAGGCTCGAACTGATACCCAATGCGCTAAAACTTTATGCCGGTATAAGTGGCGGAATGGAACGCACTTCGCTGCGGAACATTACCGAACAAAATCTATTCGTTAGCTCGGTTCTGCCATGGAATTATGTTTACGATAAATTTAAAATTTACGGTGGTTTCCAAAGCAATATAAGCCGCAGCTTTAATTTTAACGGCAGTGTTTCGAGTAGTTCGTTCGATAATTATCCGCTTTTTGTAACCGACACCAATGCCTATCTGCTCAATAGCTTCACGTTGGTTTACGACAAAATAAGTTCTGTGGAACTTAAAGGGGAACTGGAATTTATTAAATCGGATCATCTGCGCTTAGGCCTTAACGGAACCTATACTATTTATAACACTGACGAGCAGGAATATGCCTGGTACAAACCAGCTTATGTATTTGAATTAACTGGTAGGTACAATATGCAGAATAAAATTACCATAACAGCAAAAGCCACTGTAAATGGCCCTGTATGGGCATTGGTTCCGGTTGAGGCGCAATATATTTCAGCAGGCCCAAAATACGTTATGGAATCCCAAACAATAAAAGGATGGGCCGATATTAACCTGGGTGCCGAATACCGTTTTACCAAAGCATTATCTTTTTGGATCAATTTTAACAATATTACCAACAGCAAGTATAACCACTGGTACAATTACCGCTCTTATGGCTTCAACGTAATGGCCGGGGCGGCTTACTCGTTTTAGGGTTATTGGTTATTCGTTATTGGTTATTGGTTATTCGTTACTGGTTAGTTGTTCATAGAACAATATAAACTCTTCAACGATTAATCCACGAACTTGGTCTAATTCAGTCTTAATGCCAATTTCGGGTTGTGTAAGGAGAAGCGATAATTCCATATTAAATTTCGCAAACAGCTTTTTAGAATAGGTTTTACTCTTATTTCGTTCAGTATAGAACTCAAGAATCATTAATAGTTAAATTCTGGCTCTATGAGACCAAACTATTTTCCGGTTAGCTGTTTATTAAATTTTTTGTCGAGTTCAACTTGTTCAACGAAAAGTCCTAATTCAATTTCTTTTTGCGATTCAATTATTTCAAATCGTTGCTCAGGCGTAAGAGAAAGCGTCTGAGTTTGAGTCTTAGTGTCCAGAATTGTTTTAATAGCATTTAAAAATGACGCGTCATTTATCTCTGCTATCCTGTTTATCAATAATTTTTTTAGTGCAATTGTTGTTATGTTTCGATGGCTTTCATACTGTAAGAGTAAGATATTTTTTGCTTAATAATTCGGGGATGTCGTTTTTTACAATTATTGCTAATGGTTACGGTATGGCACAGCGGGGTTAAATTGTTGCTCAAAGCCAGCCAGCACGAATGTATGTAAAGAATTCAAATGTTTCAACGAACACGCAAAACCTGCATTTGTTACAGCGTTTGTTATGGACTTTGTTTCTTTTCAGTCAAGTTTTCTGAACACAATTTAGGCTCCGACTTTTCCTTTTTTCGTAGATAGCTGAACTTTTCTTTTCGCGGTTATGGCTTTTAGTTCGCTCATTAATTTGCGAAAGTCTTTCAATTCTTCCTCAGTCCATGGTTCGGATTGAACAGTAAAGTCAACATTTTTCGGTTCTTTTATGAGTCCCATATTTTTAAGATTTAAAGTATTGTGAAATCAGTCTTAACGCTGCCGTGGTTTCAATATACATTCTAAGTCCACGAAAATAAGTAGCATGTAAAGTTTCTTGATAATGCTTGATCAAAGCTGTCTTAGCATCGAAAGCCAAAAATCCTTGATATCCTTTGTCAAACGAGACTTTACAAGCAAATGCAACAAGATTTCCAGGTACACCAAAATAAACTTTGTCTTTTCCCTTATTGAATTTGGAACTTTCAATGAGATGCATAAAAATATGATCTTCTTTGTCCTCAATGCTCAAAAGTCCTTGAATAATTGTCGGGTTATTGGCTGTTGTTAGTTTGTAAACCTCTTTTGTTTTGTCTTTGAGTTCTTTGCTCCAGTCGAATTGCCACCCTGATTTATTAATGAAACTTAAATCTTTTGAAGTCAACCGAACAACTAAAGTGTCAAAAACTTCACCCGTAGAAGTATTCTCGATAGAATTTGTGAGTTTGTCAATCTCAAAATCAAGAGGTTTGTTTTTGGTAGTTTTCATACTACAAAGTTACGAAAAATTGTCATGTGAATTCTAGAAAAGCCTGCTTTCCTTAGGAAGGTTTCGGTGAAACAACGTAGCACCCAACGGTTTGGCGCTTGGCGCAGTGGCGGAATTCGGAGCACTAAACTGCCAATACACCACAAAAGTTGATTAGAGGTAAAATGTTCAATTAACCACGTCACCCGCCATTGAGCCAAACGTCTGTTACCGCTAGGTTTTCTTTCCGTCAGGCGAGTTTAACAGTCTGGTTGAGCAATTCCACATTAAAATTAACCTTAGCGTTCAAAGCTTTAAACACTTTTATTATTGTCTCAAATCGGGCATCAGTCAGGCTGTTTTCTAACTTAGAGATTTGTGCTTTCTTAACACCAACTAATTGTCCAAGTTCTTCTTGGGTCAAATGACGATCTTTTCTGGCTTGCCTGATTGCTTCTCCGAGCAAATCAAGTCGCAATTCGTTTTCAAAGGCTTCTCGATTTGGTGTTCCCACTTTACCGACATGCTTGTCTATCATTTCATCTAAACTGTATGTTTTCATGGCTTCCTTTTTCATAATTCTTAACTTTTTTGTTCAAAATACAACTTTCTCAATCTCTCCGCTTTTTCCAAGTCAGCGACTGGTGTTTTGTCTGTCTTTTTAATTAGCCCATGTGTAGAAATTACAACAGTTTCCGAGTTACCGACCTTATCCCAAAATGCAAAAAGCCTAACCTGGACAAGCCAGAAAAGATAAAGTCAAAAGTCAAAGTGCAAAGGTCAAAAGTCAAAGTTAAAACCATTGATGTAAGTATTAAAAAAATAGTGTCAGAATTGATTTTGTCGGAATTGTTTTGAAAAATTGAAATGAAATGTAAATTTATTTGGTCAAGCACCTTTGACTTTTGCCTTTTAACCTTTGCCTTTTAACCTAAATTCAAGGCAGCATTTTAAAATTTTATGCCAAAAAAAGCATCAAATTGAAGATTTAGATACTATAATGTGTCTTATTAAACAAAGTCCTAAACTCCCAAATCTCATTATTCAATTTTTTGAATAACTCTCTATCATTTGTCACTTGAGCTTTCTTAATGTTATAGTAAATCTTTTCTCTTGCCTTTTCTTCAAGGTTGTCTAAAAAGTCAGCTGCTTCTTCTAAAAACTGAACTTGAAATTTCACAGTCATGCTGTAAAAGTTTATGCAAAGATAAATGTTTCTTTATTAGGAAACAAATATTGTTTCGGTAAGGCCTTTAAAACTTACCGCCCAACGGTTTGGCGCTTGGCGCAGTGGCGGATTTCGGAGCACTAAACTGTCAAAACACCACAAAAGTTGATGCGAGGTAAAATGTTCAATTAACCACGTCACCCGCCATTGTGCCAAACGCCTGTTGGTAACTGTTTTTTATCTTCAATCATAATGAAATCTACATTTTGCAATTAATATTTCATCGTCTTTCACTTTATATATCAACCTATGTTCGCCATCAATTCTGCGCGACCAAAATCCTTTATATTTATGCTTCAATGGCTCTGGTTTTCCTATGCCAGAAAAAGGAGTTCTTGAAATGTCTTTTAATAAATCATTAATTTTCGATAAAATTTTCTTGTCAGTCTTTTGCCAAAACAAATAATCCTCCCAAGACTCATCTACAAATATGTACCTCATAGTTCTAAAAGGTCTTTCTGAAATGATGAGCCTGTTTTGAGTTTTTCAATGGCCGAATCTAGCCTTTTCTCATTTGTCTTGGAAGATAATTCGTGATAAGTAGCATTAAGTGAATTATATTCGTCTAATGACATAATGACTACACCGCTGTCTTTGCCTCTGTTTATTATCAGAGTTTCAAAGTTTTCAGTCACGCGATCAAGATACTGCTTAATATCTTTTCTAAAATCGGAAATTGTTGTTGTTAACATGATATTGTTTTTTGTACGTTTCAGAGTACAAATATAAGTACAAAAAGTGGAATATTGTTATTTCGGTCGGATTTTTATAAAAAATTATTGCTAACGGTTTGGCGCTTGGCGCAGTGGCGGATTTCGGAGCACAAAACTGTCAAAACACCACAAAAGTTGATTAGAGGTAAAATGTTCAATTAACCAAGTCACCCGCCATTGAGCCAAACGCCTGTTAGGCAACGATTTTTTTTATCAATTTTCAAATCTATTTATTTGTCAATAAAATATGAAATCACATAGATTCCAACTGTAAATACAATCAAGAAAATAATCGTAGCAATCTTTTTTCCTTTACTCATTTCAACATCATAGCCTTTTTCATATTCCTTTTTTATTACTTTATATTTCTTATCGTCCAGTTCGCAAATAAATTCATGGCTTCTTAATCTTTTTTCTTCCAAAATTCCAATCAAATAGATGATTCCAAAAGTTAAAGTAAATCCAATTGCAAATACATATGGAAAATCAATGATTACTTGTAAATAAATTGAAATCCCAACCAATGTAAAAAGAGAAATAAAAGCTAAATTTGCCTGTCGTTTATAAAAATTCGACAAAATTTTCGAAATTCTGTCAATATTTATATCGGTGCCGATTATTTTCTTTGCATTATCATTTAATAAATCTGTTAATTCTCCAATGTTTCTTCCGCTGAAATGCTCAACAGCTTGAACAAGCAAATCTTGCTTATATGCAAAATCAGACATTCTTACTCGCATTTCTCCATTTATGGTGTCAATATGAAAATAATCTACAACTCTTGAACTCCGTCCAACACCTTCTGATTTTTGTTTTATATAAGCATATTTAATTTTTGACCAATTAATAAAGTCATTAGTATCACAAAGTTTTATTCCATTTTTGTCAATAATAATTTTGTCCGACCTATCTTGAAATCGTTTTATTATTCTATATGTCGTAAATCCAAGAAGTCCAAGAAAAACAACGACAATAAATTCTGAATGCTGTCCTATTATTATGAAAAATAACAATATCAATACACAAATAAAAAACACATAATCATCAAGCCGAAGTGATGCATTTCTAATTATGAATTTATCTGTCATATCTATATGGTGTGTCATTTTTACGATGTTGTCTTAATTTGTTGCCTAACGGTTTGGCGCTTGGCGCAGTGGCGGATTTCGGAGCACTAAACTGTCAATACTCCACAAATGTTGATTAGAGGTAAAATGTTCAATTAACCAAGTCACCCGCCATTGAGCCAAACGCCTGTTGAACTAAACCTCCGGTAGACCAGCTCAATACGTTACAAAAGTAAGTGTTTACCGATAAATAAGCATAAACCAATAAACTTATTTATCATGAAACAAAAACAGCCATCCAAATGCGGGTCTTTCCGCACCAAAGGTGAGACCATTATCACCAAGGCCTCCCGCACCGTACCCGGGTTTGGCG
>CAJAXK010000225.1 GCA_903946925.1 uncultured Bacteroidales bacterium
CGTGATACCGCTTCGCTAAGTTCACTAAGTTTATAGCATTGAATAACAATGCTTTGTGAACCTTTGTGTCATAGTGCCTTAGTGGCGTTTCTTATTTTTTAGGTTGTCGGATCTGACTCAACTTTAAGTACTTTAAGTATTTTAGGCACATTAGACACTCTAAAAACATGGCTATTCGGTAGGGTGAATGGTTATAGCTTCATAATTACAATGTCCTGAAAAACCACTCTGAACCGAGGTGGTGTTTCAGGACATTATGTTTTAATGAACTCAGGTTAAATCCCAACCGTTCTAAAGAGGAATATTCCCGTGCTTTTTAGGAGGATTTGTTTTGCGCTTGTTTTGTGTCATTTCCAATGCCTGTATCAGTTTGAAGCGGGTTTGGTGTGGATAAATTATTTCATCAATATACCCTTGTTCGGCAGCTTTGTATGGATTGGCGAAGGTTTCGCGGTATTCGTCAACTGCAGCAGCGCGGGTTTCGTCGCTTAGTTTATCGCGGAAAATGATGCTTACAGCACCATCGGCGCCCATAACAGCAATTTCGGCTGATGGATAAGCAAAATTAATGTCAGCACCAATATGTTTGCTGCTCATCACATCGTACGCACCACCATACGCTTTGCGGGTGATGAGGGTTACTTTGGGTACGGTAGCCTCCGCGAAAGCATACAACAACTTCGCTCCATGCTTAATGATACCGCCGAATTCCTGGTTTGTCCCAGGCAGGAAGCCCGGTACATCAACCAAAGTTATCAAAGGAATATTGAAGGCATCGCAAAAGCGGACAAAACGGGCAGCTTTAATCGAGGAATTTATATCCAAAACCCCTGCCAAGGCTTGTGGTTGGTTGGCAACAATACCAACACTGCGCCCGCCAAGCCTGGCAAAACCAATAATAATATTCATTGCATAAAGGGGCTGAACCTCGAAAAAGTTATGGTTATCAACCACTTCTTTAATAAGCTCTTTCATATCGTAAGGCTTATTCGGGTCTTCGGGAATCAGTGTATCAAGTTTTTTATCGCTGCGGTTTATATCGTCTGTGGTAGCTTTAAAAGGGGCATCTTCCATATTGTTCGATGGGAGATAACTCATCAGCTCGCGCAACATCATCATGGCATGTTCATCGTCGTTAGCAGTGAAATGGGCCACGCCGCTTTTGCTGTTATGAGTCATTGCACCACCAAGTTCTTCCTTGCTCACTTCCTCGTGGGTAACGGTTTTAATAACATCCGGGCCGGTAACAAACATGTAACTGCTATCCTGAACCATGATGATAAAATCGGTAATGGCAGGAGAATAAACTGCACCACCGGCGCAAGGGCCTAAAATAGCCGAAATCTGTGGCACAACACCCGAACTCATCACGTTGCGGTAGAAAATATCAGCATAACCGGCAAGGCTCTCAACGCCTTCCTGAATGCGCGCCCCACCCGAATCGTTTAAACCAATAACCGGTGCGCCCATCTTAACGGCCATATCCATTATTTTCACAATCTTATCGGCATTGGAACGGCTCATAGTGCCACCAAAAACAGTAAAATCCTGTGCAAAAACATACATCAAGCGACCATCAATTTTTCCATAACCGGTTACCACGCCATCGCCCGAAATCAGGTTTTTTTCCATGCCAAAATCACGGGAACGGTGAACCACAAACTTGTCGAGTTCAACAAAAGTACCAGGATCGAGCAAATCGTTGAGGCGTTCGCGTGCAGTTTTGCGGTTAGCCGCATGTTGGCGGTCAATCCTATCTTGTCCGCCACCAAGTTCGGCTACGCGGTTTTTTTCTTCCAGTTTTTTGAATTTATCTTTCAATGTGGACATATACTGTTTTTGATTTTTAAAAGTATCCCTAATTATTTTGAGGCTAAACGTAATTTTACTGACAACATTATCGCACTAGCACATTATTCAGCATCAATCACAACCAAAATCTGGTTCCCATCCACTGTATCGCCTTCTCCAACAGGTATTTCGCTAACTATCCCGGCTTTGGTAACTTTAAATTCGCTTTCCATTTTCATTGCTGAAACTATGATTACTGTTTGGCCTACTTCAACGGCATCGCCAACCGCAACCAGGATTTTCACTATTTTGCCAGGCATTGGCGAGCGGATTATATTGCTTGCATGGCCTCCGGCAGCATTGTCGCGGCTGCGGATATAGCGGGTTTCGGCATCAACCACTTCAATTTCGTGGGTAAAGTAAAAGGTGTTCACCGTATAATGCTTAGGCTCACGGCCCGGCACTACCTCTATGTTGTACGATTTGCCTTTGTAAAGAATTGAATATTCGGCCGGGCCAACTTTTACAAGGTCAACGTTAAACACCTCATCATCAACAGCAATTGTAATCTGGTTGCCTTCGCGGCTAATTTCTTTTAGTATAGCCTTACGGCCTTCGAGGTTTAGTTCAAGTTCCATTGTTTGTATATAATTCTGTATTTGATTTCAGGTAAGACAGGAGACAAGGGGAGGGGAGACAAGGAGAGTAGGCAAGAAATTATTTTTTTTCAATTATCCATTTGTCGACATCGTTAATCATTAATACAAGTTGGCTTAGTAAATGATCATATTTTGAAAGCAAATCATTTGCTTTTTCTTCACCAAGATATTTGCAGAGTTGGGCAAATTCAAGCCAAACCTGCGTTTCACAAGCTTCAGTTTCGGAGTCATTAATTTTGGCAATAAAAGCTGCTTTGTACCTTCGTTTTCGCCATGCTTCTGCAATGTTGGCACATACCGAACGCGATGACCTTCTGATTTGGTCTGTGAGGGAATACTTTTCTTCAGAAGGAAATGACTTTGTTAGTTCGAAAATTTCCATCGCCAAACCCAAGGCAGACTGATACACCCGCAATTCCCTATAGCTCAGTATTTTCATTATGTAATTCTTTTGATCTTTCTAAATTGAAAAGAAAACCAAATTGCAACTTTATCTTCCCCAATTTTCATTTCTCTCCACTCTTTTCTCCCCTCACCATGTCTCCCATTCTCCCCTCTTTTTTCTACGATTCTCCCTCGCCTTGTCTCCCCTCACCTTGTCTCCCCTCGCCCAATCTCCCATTCTCCCCTCACCTTTTCTCCCCTCTTCCCATTTCCCCCTACAGCCTCCATGCAGCCAACCTTCTGCCAAACTCTTTCCAATCGCTGCCATGGCGTGATGATGCAGGCGTCATAGTTTGTTCAATTTCGGCAAGTTGCGAAGTGTATTCAACAAAAGCGGCTATTAGTGCTAGGTTTTCACATTCGTAGGCACATTCAGTTTCCGCCATCAGGAATTTTAAATTTTCTTCGATGAAATGGGTGTTGTAACCACCTTTGCGGAAATCGGGGGCATCCATTATCCGTTCCAGAAACTTAATCGAAGTTTTTACACCGCTAATTTTATACTCAAACAAGGCTCGCCTCATTCGTTCAATAGCTTCGGCCCGGGTTTTTCCCCAAACAATAAGTTTGCTTATCATTGGGTCGTAATAAATTGGTATGGTGTAACCTTCGTAAACGTAACCATCGCAACGTACACCTAAACCCAATGGCTCGGTAATATGTGTGATTGTGCCAGGATTAGGCATGAAATTATTGTCGGTATCCTCGGCATAAATCCGGCATTCAATGGCATGGCCATTCTGTTTCAGGTCTTCCTGTGTAAAAGGCAATGGTTTTCCTTCGGCAACATGAATTTGTTCTTTTACCAGATCAACACCCACAACACGCTCAGTAATAGGATGTTCCACCTGGAGGCGGGTGTTCATTTCGAGGAAATAGTAATTGAGGTTATCGTCCATTATAAACTCAATGGTTCCTGCCCCTTCGTAATTGGCGGCTTTGGCAGCAGCAACAGCATGCGCGCCCATTTCGGCACGTACTGTTGGTGTCATGATTGGTGAAGGCGTTTCTTCAACAACTTTTTGGTGCCGGCGTTGGACCGAACATTCCCGTTCGAAAAGATGCACCGTGTTGCCTTGGCTATCGGCTAAAATTTGAAATTCGATATGGTGTGGCGAATTGATATATTTTTCGATATAAACTGCATCGTTGCCAAAAGCAGTTTTTGCTTCGGAACGTGCGCCACGCAGTGAACTCAGAATTTGAGATTCCTCTTTCACCAGCCGCATTCCTTTTCCACCTCCACCGGCTGAGGCTTTTATCATAACCGGAAGCCCGATTTCATGAATAGTTTGAAGTGCTTCTTCCTCGCTGGTAACGGCGTCGGTTGTTCCGGGCACTACAGGCACACCAGCTTTTATCATGGTTCGGCGGGCGGTAATTTTATCGCCCATGCCTAAGATAGCTTCCGGCGAAGGGCCAATAAAAATAATGCCTTCTTCCTGGCAGCGGCGCGAAAATTCTGCATTTTCTGAGAGGAAACCATAACCGGGATGAATGGCATCAGCTCCGGATTTTTTGGCAACTTCCAGTATTTTATCGATGCACAGGTAGCTTTCGATGGATGGTGATGGGCCTATATGATAGGCTTCCCCGGCATAGCGGACATGCATGGAAGTGCGGTCGGCATCAGAAAAAACGGCTACTGTGTGTATGCCCATTTCGCGGCACGAACGTATTATGCGTACTGCAATTTCGCCACGGTTGGCAATCAGTACTTTTTTAATTGGTTTTCGCTCCATTTATATGACTTCGGTAATTCACAATGAATAAACTGATACAAAAAACTATTGATTAAACAGATTTATTGGAAAAAATGTTCAGGTATAGTGTTTTGCAGGTCGCAAATATAGTTTAAATTTTGATATGTGAAACAGTGTATATGTGCAATTGACAAAACTGTCAGGAGGAATGGGTAAAGGCTGAAATCAAAATATTTTTACCTGTTAAACGCAAAACGGGGTAACTTGTCACCTGTAGATTTCAAGTTTTAACCACGGAGACATGGAGTTCAGGGAGGTACATGGAGTTAGTTTTCTATGATTTTCTTTGTGTTTCCAGTGTTTGCCCGGTCATTTTCTTTGAAAAATAAATGAGTTTTTTATCCCATTTACAGTATATTAAAACGATTAAAATTAGCGTAACTATTCACCCTACTGGATTTTCAGGTTTTGAGAATACTTATAAATGCCTAAAGTGCCTAAAGTTAATGCAACTAATGCCTTTTATCATCTGAATACAGAAAAATGTCGTGTTCATAATTTTCAATTCTATTAAACTATTCGAATGCAAAAGCTTGGTTATTAGAGCGATTAAAATCAGCAAGGAACTTTAGGCATTTTAGTCACTCACTACTTTAGGCACTGAAAAGTTACAAATTAGCAAGCAACTTTAGGCGGTTATGGCGCGCACTATTTTGGGTGCTGAAAAGTTCCATTTTATACTTTTAGATGGCACTTTTTCTCCTGTACCGGGATTGTGGAATTATCAAAACAAACGGACTAGAAAAAACCGCAATGCACATAATTATGAAACCACACCTAAAAACAAGGTTTTGCCATTATTCTGAAGTTTCGGTAAGGTTGTCAGCTTCTTTGGGGAGTGTTAGTTTCAAAATAATGAACCCCAAAACTCCAGCCGAGAAGGATGCAACCAAAATCGCAATTTTTGAATCATCAATCAATTTTGGACTATCGAACGCCAATAAGGTTATAAAAATTGACATGGTGAAGCCAATCCCACCCAGGAAACCGGCTCCAAGTATCTGTTTCCATTTTAATTCGGTTGGTAGGGAAGCAAACCCAACCCATGCTGCAACAGATGTAAACAATAGGATTCCAAACGGTTTTCCTAAAACAAGTCCTGCAATAATCCCTAAACTGTCGGGTGTACCAAGGTTGTCAACCCAACCGCTGCCAATAGCAATACATGTATTTGCCAGAGCAAAAAGTGGGAGGATGATAAATGCTACAGGTTTGTGCAAAAAATGCTGGAGCAAATAGGAAGGGGATTTCTCGCCTCCATCGCCAAATGGGATTACAAATGCAAGTATCACTCCTGTAATGGTAGCATGAACGCCCGATTGAAGCATAAAATACCAGGCAATTATTCCGCCGATAAGGTAAGGTATCAGGTTATGGACTTTTAGACGGTTTAAAACCCCGAGTAAACCCAGAATGCCAATTGCAATGCCGAGGTTAAGAAACGAAAAGGTACTTGTGTAAAAAACCGCAATAACAATAATGGCACCCAAGTCATCAATAACCGCAAGTGCGGTGAGGAAAATTTTCAACGAAACCGGAACCCGTTTGCCCAACAGCGAAAGGATTCCGATAGCAAAAGCAATGTCGGTTGCCATTGGGATACCTGCACCCGATTGGGTTTCGGAACCAAAGTTGAACAACATGAAAATCCCTGCCGGAACAATCATTCCACCCAAAGCCCCGAAAATAGGCAACGAAGCATTTTTTAGGCTCGAAAGCTCTCCTACATAAAGTTCGCGTTCAAGTTCAAGGCCAATCATCAGGAAGAAAATGGCCATCAAACCATCGTTTATCCAGTGAACCATACTATGTCCGAACAAATCGTGATGCCAGAAGTTGATGTAGCCATCCTGAAAAGCTGAATTGGCAAGCAAAAGCGAAATTAAAGTTACAAAAACCAGGATAAGCCCACCGGCTTTTTCACTTTCGAAAAATTCGTGAAATAGTTTTGTTAGTTTCATTGTGTATTAGGATGTAAAAAAAATTTACCAAAAGATAACCCTGTTTTAGGAAATAATCTGGCATTTGTCAGAACTTGATGCTTGAACACAAAAATATTGTTTTTTTCAAACAAACCGATAATGGTAGAGTTTCAAAAATTCCGTTTCGTTACCGTTAAATAAAACCCGATTTATGTATGCAAAACATGCTACTTTGCATACATATCAATAACTTCTGAAATGGCTTTGGCACAAGCGGGGCAAAACTCCTGTTTGTTTCGGGTGAACATAATACAATCGAGTGCCGAGCGGTAAATGCCAAATTGCATATAATTGCCACCCTCGAAGGCTCCTGTCGAATCTTTGTATTTGTTTGTTGCGAACATTTCGAGTGATGTTTTTTTCTCGCGACCGAACAAGGCTTCCATTTCCGTTTCCGGAACATTGGCTGCGCGCAAAGCCCGGCGTTCTTTCTGTATGCTGTAGCTGTAATTATCGTATTCGGTTTTTAGCCAAGGTGTTGGAATTGGAGTGCCAGGTTTTACAAGGTTTTTCCATTTCAGGTTCGAAGCGTCTAAAAGTGCAGTAACATTGGGTTCCCAAGGTTCAACAGTTATTTCGGTGGATTGGTACGAAACATCGGAAGTGTAGTATTCATCTGCCAAAGCTGCAAACGAATGACCAAACTCATGTACGAAAATATACCTCGAAAATTTATTGTCGGCAGCCACCGTGGAATACAGGTTGAAAATGCCACCGCCTCCATACGTGCGTTCGTTTATAAGGATAAACATATAATCGTAGGCAACACTTGCAGCCACATCGCGGATGGTGCGGTTGTCGTACGAAAGCGCATATCTTTCCGAATCGAAAGCACCATACGACATCGAAAGCGGTGTACGGTTGAAAACACCCGGATGGGGTTTATTAACGCCGCTGATAGCCGAAGCCGTTTCAACAGCCCTCACATTAAAATCGGCTTTCCGCGATTTAAAGGGTTCAACGGTAAAAAGTTCGTCGGTTAAGGTTTTCACATCATTATGGAATTTATCCATTTCGGCAGCAGTGTAACCATCGCCAAGTATCACAATATCAACATGATTGTCGGATTTTCCGTTTTCGATATACGAAAAGGTTTTGTAATCGCTTTTTAAAACCGAGGGATTAACAATCCGGGATTTAGGATCAATAACTGTGCTCCAAATTGCGCTAAAATTGTTTTTTGCATCGCGTTTTTCGATAGTTAACCTTACAGGAAGTTTAGGCCAGGGAAAACGTATGGATTCGTGAAAAGTGCCCCAGGCAGGATCGCCAATACTCTGCCATTCACCAAAGATACTTGCAAACCCGCGGCTAAAAAGCAAAGTATTTGTTAAAGTATCGGTGATTTTGAAAAAGTATAAGCCCCTGTTTAAGTCGTCGAGCATAACAGTTTGGCTTCCAGCCCAGGAACCATCGTTCAAAATCCTGTCTAAGGAAAAATGCTCTTCCGTGGTGGTTCCGGTATGGAAGTAATCCACGCGCATGGTTTCGCCAGAAAAATATTGATTGTAATTTACGGATTTGGTTTGTTGGGCGAAGGTTACACTGCCCAAAACAATTAAAAGAAACAAAAATGCAGGTTTTTTCATTTGAGGGATTTTTTGAAGATGGTAAAAATATAAAATATTCGCATAATACCCATATACGGTTTTTTGCCAGCTTCCCGCTGCGGGTCAACCCAATACTAACTTTGATGTTTCTTTATAAAATCTTTATGTTGCACGGGTTAAATTTATAATAAACTTACAACATCACCCGTAACTTTGCATCAAATAAATCAACTCACAAAGTGGATCTTATTTCAAATATGAACTTTGGGAAATATTCGCTATTTGTTGCAATATTTCTAAAAAAGCTAAATATAATCTGTTCTCAAAAAACAAGTTGGCATTGACAATAAGGGATTTAGCCTTACCATTGATTTGTTTTTCTTGCTTATCCCAATTAGGTTTAGCCCGTATGTTTTTGCTATTTTTTTGGCGAAGAGCACATAATCATCTATCACTTCTGAATTTTCCCACCCTCATCATAATGCTTCATCAGTATAACTAAGCTTGCTTTTATACCAAAACCTCCGCCAGGCCCTTGGTATTGCCAGAATAGGATTGTAGAGCGGTTCCGTCAATTTTTTTTGTGAAATCGCTACTAGCGAACGAATTGTCGATAACGCTGTTAACATTATTGTGGTGGATAAATATTTAATGCCCCCAAAGCCGCAAAAATCCTTTCGCATGGTGGAGTAACATTGAAAACATTTGCTATATGAGCCATAATCATAAATTCCATAATTCAGAGGCAGCATGCTATGTAAGTTTTGCCGTAGTTGATTGGATTGATGTTTTTCAACAAATGAGTACAAGGATATTTTCTTAAAGAGCCATAGCCGGCAAAACGCTGAACTGAATATGGATATTTATACCCACACGCCAGGATTCGCGCGTTAGGAGTAGGGAAAACCAAAAAACAAAGCCCTGCAGAAAGTTTTTTGGACTATTCCGCAGGGTTTTTTAATAAGGCTTCTTGACCAGTACAACCCAGAGTAAAACCCTGAGATACTAGCAAGTAGGGTTTTATTGTACAAAAGCCACCAAACCTATTGCTTTTTCTGTTTTTCGCAAAAAAACTGATATTAGTATTTTACAATCGTTAAGTTTTTTGGGTTTTTACCTCCATACCTGATTGTATATGCCCCCGCAGGAAGATCAGAAATAATAAGGCTCGAAGATTCCGATGAAAAGATTTCAGAACGTACAATCCTTCCAAGGTTATCAATTATAGAGTAAACAGTCCCAACCAATTCGCGACCCACAATAATGGAAACAACTTCAGTTGCCGGGTTTGGGAATACTTTTATACCGTTTGCGGCAATTTCTTCGTCCAAACCAACAGTTAAAACACTGATACATACAGAAGTATCAGAGCAATTGTTCTGTGTCACAATCACGGCATAAACCCCGTTCTGAGTAGGGGTATAACTTTGGGCAACGGCTCCATTTATAATGGCGTTGGTAGCGCAATTCATCCATTGATAACCAGCTCCGTTAGCCACAGCCGTAAGTGTAATGCCAACCTGGGTTACGCTTGTATTTACTGTAATTAATGAAACTGTTACCTCGAAACGCAATTGACTTTCGCAGCCCGAAACGGTTTGTGATGCAAAATAATGTGTTCCGTTGGTTAATGCGGTGTTGGTAGGCAATGGGTTTCCGCTAGTCGCTGAAGCGTACCATAAAATCCCAGATCCTGTGGCACTTAAATTGGCTACTGCGCCTGAAGTACAAAATTCCTGCAATGAGGCAGCGGTTGGGGCTGGTGTTGAAACTACTGTAACCAAAACATCTAAGCGGTTGAGGCTTTCGCAACCCGAAACCGACTGAGAGGCATAATAATGGTTCCCGTCAACTAATAAAGCACCAAAAAGCAATGGCGAGCCTCCTGTGGGAACATCATACCAAAGTATATTTGATCCCACAGCTATCAAATCGCTCACGGTTGCACCTTCGCAAAAATTTTGAAAAATTCCTCCTGTGGGTGCCGGTGGAAGAGCGGTAACCGTAACCGTTACATCGAAACGGCCAAAACTTTCGCAACCCGATAGCGTTTGCGTGGCATAATAATGTGCCCCGCTTACCAATGCCGTTGAAGGCAAAAGAGGCGAGCCACCTGTGGGCACATCGTACCATTGAATTGCTGTTCCATTCGCAACCAAACCCGCAACGGTTCCCTGAGCACAGAAATTTTGTGCCGAAGGCCCTGTAGGCGCCACTGTTGTAGTTACCACCACTGCCACATCAAGCCGCAAAGTGCTTTCAATACCGCCAATGGTTTGCGATGCATAATAATGGTTGTTGTCCACCAAAAGTGTAAAAGATGGTAACGGTGTGCCTCCGATTGGATTGGCGTACCATTTAATTTCGGTTCCGGTTGCTACCAGATTTGCCACGGTAGCTCCATAGCAAAATGATTGTACCGAAGCACCAGTTGGCGGAGGCGTTGCAACCCCACTTTGTCCCGAAAGGGTAACCAAAAGCGAATCGCTCATTGTAATGTCTTGAACTGAAGTTGCTTTAGCCCAAACAGTTCCATCAACCTGTGCAGTAAGTAACCCGGCAGGATTGATACTTGCAGTCCCAGTAACCGCCACCACGCTCCAGGTTACATTCTGGTTTGCCGTTGTCGGAAAAACGCTAGCAACCATTTGAAGTACTCCTTGATTTACAGTAATTACAGCAGGAACACCGCCTTGCGTTGCAACATCAATGCCTACAAGCCCACCGATGGATACACCTTGTGCATAGCCTTTTTCTACCGAAGCCCTGGTTTCGGTCCAAATCCCTACACATTTATTCGGTCCATTATCTGCAAATCCATAACGGCCTTTCGGACTCCCTGCTCCCGCAGTTGTGGAACTTATTTCGACACTATTACCAGGCCAAACAAAATTTCCGTCACCATCAAGCCTGGTAGCTTTAATTTTATAATTATAATTATAGCTCATAAACATGGGTGTATCGTCAACCAAAGATAAACCTCCTTCCTGCGAATCCCTATTGTTGGATATGGCATAAACAACCTTGCCCTGATCGGTAAGCTGCCTTGCCCCTGTTGATTTCAGGAATTTCTGCACATAAACACCGTATAAAGATTGGTTTGGGTCGCTAAATGTGCATACCGACCAAACATAAGGTGAACCTGGGGTTTGGTTGATATAGGTTGTGCCCTGATAACTGTCGCTGCCTCCAACACTTGTGTTAAAATTGGATCCGTTAATACCCCAGGGGATGGTTCCGTTAGGGTTAATACGCTGCAGGAACGAATTAAAGCGAAACCCAGGACTGCTGTAATAACCGAAATAAGTAGTATCGGCATCGGCCACTATGGAATAATACCTTGCCCCGCTGGTTGTTTGATTACAAATTTGCAAAGGCGCATACATTGCTGCACCGGTATTGCTGAATTTCTGGGCGTACAAAGTGGTTGAAATACCAGAACCTGATTTTTGATAAACCATGGTGAAAGCACCGTTCGAATTGGCAACTATTTGTCCGCGTGTGGTTTTGCTTGTGCCAACCATTACAGTAACCGGTGTAGCGAAAACGGTTGCCCCAGCAGCACTTATTTTTTGTATTTTCAAAGTATTGCTTGCCTCATCGTTCCAGGTTACGGCCACTTCGCCAGTTGACAAGGTAGCCGGATAGGGCGCTAACCCAGTTCCAATAATTACCCCGGTTGGGTTCCATAATTGCGCACCGGTTTGTGATATTTTGTAAACGGCGGCTGTATATGAACTGCCCGTCCTTTGATCTTGGTAAGCAACTATGAGGTTATTGTCCTGATCAATGCAAACATTGAAAACAAAGGTTGCAGATCCCGAAACCTGGTTGCCGACCAAAACCCCATCAGGCCCTAAAAGTTTGTATCCGTTTGCATCAAAAAGCTGGGCATGCATTTCGTAAACGCTGCCATTTTGATGGTAAAACGCAACCCAGGTTTTACCATCGGTGGTGGAAACCGTTTCCATATCGGCAACCGACAGGCTCGCTATTTCCTCGTTTATTGAGGTGTTCGTATTCCATTGGGCTAAAAGGAAATAAGGGGAAAATGCAAAATATAATAATGCAAGAAAAGTGGTAAGGTGCTTTAAAAAACCACTTTCTAATAGCTTTTGCCAATTTTGGGTAGTCATAGGTTTTTTTTCAAAACCGCGGATTTGAGGTAAATTTGTTTTCATTCTATTGGATTTAAAGATCAGGGTTTATGGTTCCAACTATTTGTTTTTATGCCTCCCAATGAAGCAAATATAAATAATTGGTAAATTTACATATTTGAGTGTACAAAGCACGGTTTACTGATATGGATAAATAAAATAATCTTCAATTTTAAGTTTAATTCAGATATTCGATTTTCAACGCTTTGTATGGGTTGAATTGTTACCAAATTTTTATTCTTCACAACTTATCCTAAAGCTTTGTAACTTTAAAGCCTCAAAAGGCGATGACAATCAAAAAATCAAATTCAAAACTAATTTTTAAAACATTCAATATGAATATCTTGAACAAAAACACAAAGGCAATACTGTTTGTTTTGCTTTTCGTAGGCATAGCAATGCTCACGGGTTGTTCCAATAAGGAAGTAGTAACACCATGTTTAACAGGTCATACCTATGGTTTCCTCGGTGGCCTGCTGCATGGGTTTATCGCGCCTTTCGATTTGATTGCCATGTTGTTCCGCAACGATGTTACGGTTTATGCGCAAAACAACAATGGTGTGTGGTATGCCTTTGGCTTCTTGGTTGGTAGTGGAGGCTGGGGGTTTTTAGGCGGCAAAGGCTCGTCGAGGAAAAGGGGGTAAGGATTTCGGATTTCGGATTGGGGATTTCGGGTTGCGGATTTCGGGCAGCCTAAAGTTGCACTTACATGCTTTTTCGGTTGCCCTATTATTCCTGAAAATAAACACGCTTTACCCTTTGCGAGATACCGGTTAGGATTTCGTAAGGGATGGAACCCATTTCGCGGGCTAATTGTGCAATTGGTAAATCCTTGCCAAAAATCAGCACTTCATCGCCTTCGCGAACATTTATACCTGTTATATCTATCATGGTCATATCCATACAAATATTGCCAACTATTTGAACCAAAGAGCCTTTCACCATTAAGTGCCCGATGCCGTTGCTCAAAGCCCGGCTCAATCCGTCGGCATAGCCGATTGGCACAATGGCTATTGTGGATTCCTCTTCTGCGGTATGGCGTCTGTTGTAACCTACTGTTTCGTTGGGGCCTATGTGTTTTATCTGCGAAATTATCGAACGCAGTGTGCTTACATTTTGGAGTTTTTCCTGCTCTTCGGGAATAGGTGCAATGCCATACAATCCAATGCCAAGCCTAACCATGTCGAAGCGGGCTTCGGGGAAGCGAGTGATGGCTGCCGTATTGGCAATATGCCGAAAAACAGGATAATCAAATGCATAACAAATCTGCTCCGAAACCATACGGAACAAGCTGATTTGATGCCGTGTAAAATCATCGCCTTCGGCATTGTCGGAAGAGGCAAGGTGCGAGAATATGGATTTCACCCTGATATGCGTCCTGCCTTTCAATTGGTTTATCAGCTCGTCAACTTCCGATGGGTCGAAACCAAGCCGGTGCATACCAGTATCAATTTTAATATGTATCCCAACCGCTGGCGCTGTTGGCGACAAGTGCAAAATGGCAGCTTCAAGCATTTTCAAAATCCTGAAACTATATATTTCAGGTTCGAGTTGGTATTTTAACATGGTGTCGAAACTCTCCTCGTCAGGGTTCATTACCATGATTGGCAATTTTATCCCGGCTTTGCGTAGTTCAACACCTTCGTCGGAATACGCCACTGTGAGATAATCGACCTGATGGAACTGAAGCAGGTTTGCAATTTCGAAACTGCCGCTTCCATACGAAAAGGCTTTTACCATAGCCATCACCTTGGTTCCTGGATCCAATTTGGAACGGTAATAATTCAGGTTGTGAACCAATGCGTTGAGGTCAATTTCGAGAACGGTTTCGTGGGTTTTTTGCTGTAATGCCTCGGTAATGCGTTCGAAACCAAATATCCGCGCACCTTTCAACAAAATGCTTTCGTTAGCGAACGAAGTGAGGGAGTATGAATCAAGAAATTCTTCGGTGGTGTTGAAAAATTCCTTTTCAATTTTTATCAATGATGCCTGCCTGCTTATGCCTTTCCCAATCCCGATCAGGCGGTCAATTTGTTTCAGGCTTAGCAAATCGCCGACTTCCTGGTACAGATGCGTGTCACTTCGCCCACTTTGCAAAATATCCGAAAGGATAACGGTTTTTTTGCGGTGTTGCTTTTGCTGGTTCAGGAAATCGAGGGCAATGGAAAGCGAATCTATATCGTTGCTGTAACTATCGTTGATGAGCGTGCTGTTGTTAATCCCGGCTTTCATTTCGAGCCGCATTGCCAATGGCTGCAAGGTGCGCATCTTCCTGGCTATCAACACTTGGCTATAACCCATAAGTAGCAAGGTTGCCCAGCAATGGATGGCATTCTCAATCGAAGCCTCATCCGTAAAAGGTATTTCGAGGCTTATTTCTGAGCTTTTAAAGATGCCGTTGAGTTGGGTAAAATGCCCTTCGGGATGTATGGAAACTATCTGAAGGTCGGCTTTTGTTTTGCGGCTCCAGGTAAACGTTTCGATGTTGTGCAAAAGGCCGGTTTTGATAATCCCTTCCTGCAATTCTTTTTGGTCAATGCAGTAAACAAGGGTTTTTACCTTGGTGAAAAGTTTAAGTTTTTCGCCAGCTTTTTGTATGCGGTTAATAAAATTCTCGTCGTGGGCATGGCCAATATTTGTAAAAATACCGATGGTAGGCTGTATGATAGGTTGAAGGTGGTCCATTTCGTCCTGCTCCGAAATGCCTGCCTCAAAAATGGCAAGCTCGTGGTTATCGCGCATTTGCCAAACCGATAAAGGGACACCGATTTGCGAGTTGAAACTTTTTGGGCTGCGGACAATGTTCTTGCTCTCGTTAAGCAACTGGAAAAGCCACTCTTTCACAATGGTTTTGCCATTGCTTCCTGTTATGCCAATAACCGGGATATTAAACTGCTTACGGTGGGCGGCTGCCAAAGCCTGTAATGCAAAAAGGCTGTTTTTTACCTTAATTATATTTGCATTGTAAAGCAGCAGGAGGTTGTTCGGTTCGTTTTCGACCACAAAATTCCTGACACCTTTTTCGTAAAGTTCCTCAATATATTTATGGCCATTGTTGCGTTTGCTACTGAGGGCAAAAAACAGGCTTCCTTCGGGGGCCAGCAAACGGCGGCTATCAATAACCAATTCGCTTACAAGGGGGTTTGTACCGCTTTCCTGTATAAGTTCACCCCTCACAATTTGGGTAATTTCTTTAATGGAATACTCTGATTTACTCATATTTAAGGATGATAGTTGGTTTGTTGGTTCAATTTTGGTAGGTGATTTTAAATTTTGAAAAGTTTAAGCAAAAAGGAGAAGTTATGCTGAAAACTATTTTAGCCAAAAAAAATTGCATAGTGAGAATATATTAACATTCTTCAACGTTGTTTCGTGTGGTTATTTTGTAAACGAATTATTTAACATTTAGCTTTTACTTCCGGATTCCGGTTTCGGCTATCAAAATAATTAACAGGATGGTCAATCGGGATAGGGATTTTAAAGAACATATTTTTGGTTTTGCGCCAAAAATCGTATCAATACTCCTTTTCCTTTTTACTAAAACCTAAAGGGTTTTTGTTCAGTTCGGCCCATTGCATACGGTTTTTGAATATTTCGCAGGCTAAATACATGGCAGCGCGCATCGAGTCGGCAGAAGCTTGGTCTTTTCCGGCAATATCGTAAGCCGTTCCATGAGCAGGCGATGTGCGCACATAAGGCAATCCGGCAGTAAAATTCACACCGTTTTCAAAATTCAGGGTTTTAAATGGGATAAGCCCTTGGTCGTGGTACATGGCCAAAACGGCATCAAACTGTTTGTAGCCCGACGAAGCAAAGAAACCATCGGCAGGATATGGGCCAAATACTAGTTGTCCCTTTTGCTGGGCCGCCTTTATTGCCGGTAGTATAACTTCCTTTTCCTGGTTTCCGATAAGCCCGTCATCGCCGGCATGAGGGTTTAGGCCCAAAATGGCAATACGTGGTTTACGTATATCGAAATCCTTGCGCAACGAATCTTCGAGTATGCGTATCTTATCCAAAATCAAGGTAGTAGTAATGGCTTTTGCAACCTGGTCGAGTGGGATGTGTTCGGTAATAACGCCAATCCGCACATTTTCGCCAACCATAAGCATAAGGTACGAGCTTACCCCGAATTTTTCGGCCAAGTAACCGGTATGGCCACTAAATGGTTGTTGCATGGATTCCTGTACGTTGTGTTTGTTCACAGGTGCGGTAACCATAACATCAATATGCCCTTTTTTCAAATCCTCAACCGCAGCATTTATCGACAATAAAGCCATTTCGCCCGCAGCAACTGTTGATTCGCCTATTTCAATTTTGACTTCTTTATCCGAAAGGTTCACAAGGTTTGCCTTTTTGGGCGAAGCCTGATCGGCAGTACGGATAATATTGAAACTAAAATCGGGGATATTCAGCATTTTGCGGTGATACGAAGCCGCTTTTGAAGTGCCGTAAACTATAGGGACAAATAGTTCGGTTATACGTTGGTCGAGGCAGGCCTTTATGATTACTTCATAGCTAATGCTGTTAATATCGCCATGTGTAATGCCCACAGCAATACGGTTTTCGTTTTCTGAAGTTCGGATCATGCTATTGTTGGTTATTTCCTTAGCCGCAAAGATAAGCTTTTGCCATTACTGTTCGGTTTTATACAACAAATTGTTACTTTTGTTCAATAGTTTCCACACTAAGTGGTATGGGATTTCTGATTTTAATTTACAAATCATTCAATTCCCGCTACTATCTCACCTCTCACTAAACCCAACTCATTATTCAACACTTCCCCCCATTTCCAACCCAAACCCACAATGAACACTTGCCTTTTTGTTAGCGACCTGCATGGTAAAATGAGCCGGTACGAGGCTTTGTTTAAGATAATAAAGAAAGAAAAGCCGGATTTTGTTTTTCTTGGTGGTGATTTATTGCCTCACCGTAACATCCAAAACCTATTGGGAGCTGCCTATGAAGCTGATTTTGTGAGGAATTTCTTATTCAGGAAGTTTGAAAAACTGAAGGAAACCATGGAGTGTGCCTATCCGGATATTTTTCTCATTCCCGGAAACGATGACCGTAAAATCGTATTCGATTCGGTTGCCGAAGGCGAAAAAGCCGAGTTGTGGCGGAATATCCATAACCAATGTGTTGTAATTGGAAAATATAGGTTTTATGGGTATGGATGCGTTCCTCCTACGCCTTTTATGATCAAGGATTGGGAAAGGTTCGATTGTTCCCCAGAAATAAATACGGGCTGTATTGCCCCGGCTGATGGCTATTTTTCGGTGCCACCGCGGCACAATCCTGAAAAAGATACTATTGAAAATGATATCGAAAAACTGGTTGGGGACGACGATTTGCAATTCGGGATTTTCCTTTTTCACTCACCGCCTTATCAAACTCATTTCGACCATGCATTAGTACGAAATGATGGGCAGGCAAATGGAACATCGGTAATTAATGTTGGCAGCAAAGCCATCCGCAATTTTATCGAAATAGCCCAACCTTACATTACCATGCATGGGCATATTCACGAGTCGGTAGCTATTACAGGGCAATGGAAGCAGGAGTTAGGCAGGACGCTTGCTTTTTCGGCAGCACACGATGGACCGGAATTGGCGGTTGTTAAATTTAAACTTAACGAACTGCATTCCGCAACCCGCAGGCTGATAAAAGTGTAAGGAAAACTTTCGTGGAAGTGTTATTGGATTTTCGTATAGTGTATATACAACTTCAAATCCGATTGCGGCGAAGATGTGCCATTCAATACCAGCCTCGACCCAACATACGATGCGCTCGGAATGATAAGGTGCAAGCCATTGCTGTTAACCTTGCCTGTCAAAACTTGTTGTATGTATCGCGTAATCCGGAAACGGTACGTATTCGATTTGCTGTTATAATAGCCATCAAAAGCGGCTGCATCGTCGGTTTCGTCAATTATGGGATATGGACTGCTGGTGCCAGCTTCGCCAACGCCCCGCAAAGTAACCGAAGTTGGGTTTGTAAAAACATCCGAAACCGAACCGTTTCCTAAGATAAGCTGGGCATCGTTCACAATAATTTTATCATTATCGAACCATTTGCTCAGGTATGGGAATTCGATTTTTATTTTGGCTCCCGATAACCCTTGTGCAAACAAAAAATCTTTCCCAAGTTCGGTGTTTCCTTCCAATTGTTGTTTTAAAATAGGTATAGCCTCGGCAAATCCGTTGTGGTCGTAGTTTTGAAACCTTGAACAACCTGTGGAAAAAGCAAAGCTATAATTGAGGGTATCTTCGGTATTATGATAAAACATTTGTATCCGGCTGTAATCCGAAGGCAGGCTGAAATTGATGATACAGCCCTTTCCAGGCATATTCTGAGGTTCGGCTACAATGTAAACGCCCTTAAAAAACTTCACAAATTCGGCATTGTTGTTCAAATATGTAGTGTCTTCGGCACCCATAATATAATTGCCGAAAGTGGAATTTATCGGAATCCTTAACATAGGGGCTTGTGTTTTTCCGCCGTAGTAGGCACTGTCGTGCGGTTTTGGCTGAAAGGTAAGTTCTCCCAGAGGGTTCGATATATCGTAATTAAGTTCAGTGTTGGAATAGGAGTGGAGCGAATCAACAATATCTTCAGTTAAGCGGTAAATCCGGAACGTCATATTGCTGAGCGTATCGCCATACGAGCTTTTATACGGCATGTATAAAAATGCCGAATCAAATACAGGGCTGGTGCCGAAACGAAGGCGGCTGGTAGTGATAAAAATCTGGGAATATAGGCTAGCAGAAGTTTTACCGAAAATGGGGTCGTACATGCTCCCAACCTGAGCATAGCTAAGATTGCGCGTGTAAACCGAATCTTCGGACAATGAGTAAGCCCTTATTTGAACTGTGTCCGTATAACCCAGTTTGAGCAAATCAATGGGTTCCAAAAGACCCAACCCAATGGGAGTAAGCTCCTTGGTGCAGGAATTAAATAAAACAATAAGAAGCGAAAATAATGTTGCCGTCCGGAGAATTGCTATCCTTTTCAAAATTGGAAACTTTTACTGGTTGATGAAACTGTATGCAGTGAATTGTAACTGCTTAGCCATGAAGAATTTGTTCGTAAAATTCATTATATACATTGATATAATTGTCTTCGCTTTGATTTGGCAAGGTCGGTTTACCCGATTGGACCACATATTCGGCCAATTCGGCATTGATTTCAGGGCTGGCAATTATTATGCCGTTCGACATATCAATAGCGGATTTCATAAGGCTCACGTAATCAGGCTTTTTAAAATGCTTGAGGTCCTTGAGCGCAATATTTTCATGCTTTAGCTTTACTTGGAGGTTCTTGTTAAGAGGCTCAGTAAAATCGTCATCGTAAATTGACAATATAACTTTTGAAGAAGAGAAGAGTGGGTTTTCGTAATAAACCTTTTTTACATACAAGGGCGTGAGGGCCGACATCCAGCCATGGCAATGAACAATATCGGGGCTCCAACCAAGTTTCTTCACCGTTTCGAGCACGCCCCTTGCAAAGAAAATGGCGCGTTCATCGTTATCCTCGAAAAACACGTTGTTTTTATCGCGATAAACGTATTTGCGGTGGAAATAGTCCTCGTTATCAATAAAATAGATTTGCATCCTTGCCTGCTGTATCGAAGCAACTTTTATGATAAGCGAATGGTCGGTATCGTCGATTATAAGGTTCATGCCCGAAAGCCGGATAACTTCGTGAAGCTGGTTCCTGCGTTCGTTTATACTGCCAAAGCGGGGCATGAAGGTACGTATTTCGCGTCCTTTTTCTTGGACAACTTGTGGTAAATGCCTTGAAATCAACCCCATGGGGCTATCTTTCATAAAAGGAGTAATATCCTGTGTTACAAATAGAATTTTTGTTTTCTCCATGTTGGGCACCTCACTATTTTGGGATTGCAAAGTTAGGAAAAATATTGGTACTGAACCTATAAGGAGACCGGGTAAGCTATTAAAAATTGCAACGCACTACCAATTTCTTCAAAAAATTTCTTGGATAAGGTAAAAAAACATAAGGTTTATTGATTATTTCTATGGTTTTCATGCAAATTAGCCCGGTTTCAGAAGGTACTGTTAATAATTCTTAAAACGGTACTAATCGTATTAATTAGCGCTTCTAATGGTAAAATTGTCCGGAATCCGCAAATGGTTATTTGGTTATTGGTGGACACTAAACGGAGCCGAAGTTTTATTGGTTATTGGCGGACACTGTGGGAAGTTGAAGTGTTAATGGTTATTGTTAATTCGGTTCCAATCGTAACCCGTTATTCGTAAATGGTTATTGCCGCCAATCCGCAATTCGCAATCCGAAATCCTTTTCAAAACGAAATCAAATCCCCAACCTTGATTCCATATTTTTCGGTGTAACCAGCATTTACTTCAACTACAAATATGGCTGGCTTGCCCGAAGGTATTTGGTCTAACGAGTAAGGTTTGCAATTTCGATGTATGCTTACTATCCGCCTTTCCGAATCAACAAACATGATATCGAGTGGCAGGATTGTGTTTTTCATCCAAAAAGCTTGTAACTCCTCTATTCCCATAAGGAACAACATGCCGACGTTTTCGGCCATTGAATCGCGGTACATCAAGCCTTGTTCCCGTGCGGCATCATCATCGGCTACTTCAATATCAATAACAGCAATAACCTCGTTGGTTTTACTGTTCAGAAACCTGAGTTCGCCATCCTTGCGGAAAACAGTATTTGGTTTTGCGGCTTTTTCGACAATTGTAGTGTCAACCGGTTTACGTGTTCGCTTTTTTGTTGGGTTCATAAACAGTATCAGTAAGCCGATTACTACTATCAGCAGTAGTATTGTGGCTATTGCTATGTTATAGGTTGAGTATTTGCGTGGCATTTAAGTTATTTGTAAGGTGATGTTGAAATTTATCTATTTACGAAAGTGCGTGCCCTAAAAATTGAAGTCCGAATAAACCGGCAGGTGGTCGCTAAACCCGCCAATGTATTTTGCCCCGTAGTATGTGCGGAATGGTTTTTTGCCAAACCATACCTCATCGTCCTGCAAAAGGAAAGGAGCATCAAATATCTGCATGCTATGTGGGGTTGAGTGCGAAAGCAAAGGTTTTGAAACAATAATATGATCGATTGTTTCCCATTCTTCACGGAATTTAATAGTGCCTTTTTTCCACGAAAGCCCGGCAGCTGCAAGCATATTGTACAGGTCGTCGGGTGCAAGGTTTACCGAATCCATTTTGGCCTGCAACACCTTGCTAACGCTCTCGTCGTAAGGCGAATCGTTGAGGTCGCCTATTATAAGTATATTGGCATTTGGGTTAAGGCTTAGCAGCGAATCGGATAATTTCCGGAGTACCGATGCTACATATTTTCTTTTGGGTATAGTTGCCGTTGCACCACCAAATTTCGATGGCCAATGGTTCACAAAAACATTTAGTGTATCGCGTTTGCAGGCAATGCCTTTCACAAAAAGGATATCGCGTGTCCGGGCAGCAGTATCGAAAGGGAAACGTATAGAAATAGGTGTGCTAAAAAGCACTTTGAATTTATCGGGCCGGTACAGCAATGCCACATCAATGCCCCGTGGGTCGGGCGAATTGCGGTGGACTATTTTGTAACCAAAATTTTTTAACGGCGTATCGTTGGTAAGTCCATAAAGCACGCTGTAATCTTCCACTTCGCAAACACCAACAAGTTCAGGTGGGTCCCAGCCACCAACTGCCAACACAACTTTAGCAATGTTTATTTGCTTGCGCTTCAGCCGGTTATATGTCCATCCCCTCATTCCATCAGGTTGATATTCATCATCGGAGGTTATGCTATCCTCATTTGGATTGAAGAGGTTTTCAACATTATAAAACATCACACGCAACGAATTTGCATCCCTTTTGTTGGCATTGTTTTGTTGAAAAACAGTTTTGTTTTCAGTTGTGCCTTGTGTGTCCTGTGCTTGGGCTGAAATTGCTATCAGTACAGCTAAAACACATAAATACATATATTTAACAGTTATTTCCATCAAATTACAGTGGTTGAGTTTTCAAAGGTAGTAAAATATTGGGAGTGCAATCCTAAGTGTGGGCCCGGTTTTCTTTATCGGGAAATCCGGCTATTAATGTAGAATAATTCTAAATTGTGTTTCTTGCCTGATGGCAAAGTATCATTTTATACTTTCGCAGCGTGGCAATAGCTTAAGAATGACACTTTTCAAACTTTAAAATTATGGCAAATAAAAAACAATCCCGGGTAAATTATTATAGGATCACTTTGCAGTGGGGTGTATTTATATTATTGATATACATGCTTATAAGGCCAATTTTCGACAAAAACTATGGTGCCGACTTCGAAGCATTTTGCCCTTTTGGAGGAATGCAATCCTTAGCCAGTTACTTTTCGAGCCACTCTTTAGCATGTTCTATGACAACAGTGCAAATTGCCTTGGGGATTGCTTTGTTGCTGGCAGTGGTGTTTTTCAGCAAACTTTTTTGCAGTTACATTTGTCCGATAGGCACATTTTCCGAATGGTTGGGATCCTTGGGCCGCAAAGCAAAAATGCACATAACGTTAAAGGGAAATGTTGACAGGGCACTCCGATTACTGAAATATGCACTTTTGTATGTTACTTTTTATTTTACGGTTACCGCCAGTGAATTGTTTTGCCGGAAATTCGATCCGTTTTATGCAAGTTTTACGGGTTTTAGCGGCGATGTGGATTTGTGGTATGCTATCCCTGCAATTTTGTTGACCATTGTAGGTTCATTTTTTATCCGCCAATTCTGGTGCAAATATCTTTGTCCGCTCGGTGCTATTACCAACATTGCAGTTTATGCTTTGCCAGCAGCAGCGATTACATTGCTTTGGGTGTTGCTTACTTCGGTTGCAGGACTTACCATTCCTTGGCCTTGGCTGTTAGGCGTTTTATGCCTTACCGGTTTCCTTTTCGAAGCCACAACCTTAAAATTTCTAGTTTTTCCATCCTTGCGCATTACACGTCACGACGATTTGTGTACACATTGCCGGATCTGCGATAAGAAATGCCCGATGGCAATCCCAATTTCGACAGTTGAAACGGTTAACCATATTGATTGTCATTTGTGTGTTGATTGCGTGGTGAAATGCCCCGAAAAAGGTGCTCTCACAGTTAACAAGCGCAACCTTCGCTGGTTGCCTTCTGCTGCCACCGTAGTTTTAATTGCTGTTGCAATTACCGTGGGCACGTATTACGAATTGCCAACTATAAGCGAAAACTGGGGCGATATAAAAGGGAAAACCGTAAAATCCATACAGATGGATGGGCTTAAAAACATCAAATGTTTCGGTAGTTCTCGCTCATTTGCCAATCACATGAAAGAAATTAAAGGTGTGCTGGGTGTCGAAACTTTTGTAAAACATAAACGTGTAATTGTCTATTTCGACGAATCGGTTATCAATTCGGAGGGTGTAAAAGCGGCAATTTTTTCACCGCTTTCGGAGATTATCAACTTTAGCGGTAAAACCTCCGATAGAGTTAGCTTTGTGAAATTAGGCATTGACCGCTGTTTCGACCCGAACGACCAATCTTATTTGGGCGAATTGCTGCGGAAGGATAAAGGCGTACTTGCACTTAGCACCCATTTTGGCGAACCTGTGCAGGCAACTATCTATTTTGATGCAGCCTTGACCAACGAAAACAATATCAAGGTTGCAGTGTCAAAAGAAGAATTGGTTTTGGGGGAAGGAAGCGAACAAACCACAATAAAAACAGGATTTGTTGTAAACGAAAAGGGTAAAACCAGCGGTGAAATCCCTGTAAACGAATTTTTAAACCTTTTTATAGCAACTACCGATGTTTCGTTCAACAAGTTTGAAAGCTATACCAACGACAAAATGTCGGTTTACGAACTTCCTTTTGCACAAGCCGCTGATCCTGAAATGCAGCAATGGATGCCATTCCTAGTTTCGCACGCTTCAAATGATAATGGTATAGTGCGGATTCAAACTGTTTTTAGGGAAGAAGGACCGGTTATCAAAATTTGGTTTGTTAACAGCCTTACCACTGTAGAGAAGATAAATTCCATGCTCAAAGCTACCGAGTTTACGGTGCATTATCCTAACAAGACTTCCAAAAAAGTAAAGAATCCATTTACCTTTAATTTGTAATCCAAAGTGTCGGGGTGTTTTTTTTCATCCCAACTCTGCTTACTTTTACTGATAAAGTCTCATTCTTTTTCGGAGACCCCTAATTGAGGGCAAATAAATAAACCTTCCAACTTCAGGTACAGGTTTGGTTAAATAATTTCCAGCTTTTCGCTTTACACTTCAAAATCCTATAGCGTCAACTCCCCACGTAACGGAACCATTAACAGCCGTTTCAACTCGTCGCCACTATAACCTTGCCCGAACAAATACATCATTTTTGCTATGGCCGATTCGGTAGTGATATCGTAACCACCAATTACCCCTATTTGGCTAAGTTTCATGCTGGTTTCGTACTTGCCCATGTCAACGGCACCGCCTTTGCATTGGGTAACATTATAAATTACAATCCCTTTGTTGATAGCTTCAGTCAATGCTTCGATAAACCAGGCATCGGTTGGGGCATTTCCGGCACCATACGTTTCGAGGATCACTCCTTTGAGGCCAGCAATATTAAGTGCGCTTTTAACAACAATTTCGGCTATTCCCGGAAACAGTTTTAAAATCAGCACGCTATTGTCCAGGTTTTTATAAACTTTTAGTTTCCTGAAATTGGGTTTTAGGATAAGATCGGTATTGTATCGGATATGAACTCCGACCTCAGCTAAAGGCGGGTAATTGCCCGAGAGGAATGCATTAAAATTTTCGGCATTGAATTTATTGGTTCGGTTGCCGCGCATTAATTTGTTTTCGAAATAAATTGCCACCTCGGGCACTAAAGGCGTTCCATCAATACGGGCGGCGGCAATTTCGATAGCATTGATAAAATTGTCGCGGCCATCGGTACGTACCACGCCCATTGGCAATTGCGAACCGGTAAAAATTACAGGTTTGTTCAGATTTTCCAACATAAAACTCAGCATCGAAGCTGAATACGACATGGTATCGGTGCCATGCAAAACTACAAAACCATCGTACTTTTCGTAGTTTTCTTCAATTACGGTTGCCAGTTTAACCCAAAACGAAGGGGTAACATTCGATGAATCAATAAGAGGGTCGAAAGAAACAGATTCCAACTTATAATCGAAATTGCGCAATACAGGCATCAGTTTATAAATATCCTCAAAATGGTATGGCTGCAAAGCACCTGTTTCAGTGTTTTTGACCATCCCGATTGTGCCACCGGTGTAAATAATTAGAAGTGTTGGGGTTTGCATAAAGGTGGAGAGAAAAGTGAAAAGTGAAAAGTGAAGGATGAGGAGCAGTTTTTTTTCTTACCCCAATTTACAGGGTGTAGTCACCCCTCTCTTTTTTCAAGGAGAGGGGAAGGGGGTGAGGTCTTTATGCAGAAAAGAGTATTGGTTTATCGCTTTCACAAATTTACCAAGTTTAGTCACCCCTCTTCTTTTTTCAAGGAGAGGGGACGGGGCGAGGTGTTTAAGTTAAAAATGAACAGCCAGATTAAGTAACAAAAATTAGGTCGAATTTATGCTTTTCCTATTACCAAAATGACAGTTCTAAATGACATTTTTACTCCGACAGAAAACTGTTTTTTGGTTATAGATTCAAACTAATTAGTTTTCTATCCCCTGCCTGTCAAAGTTTTAGGTATTCTTCCTGTGCGTACACTTTCCGAGCGCAACTTGCGGCCAACAATACGCTCGACCATGGCTCCGATTTCAAGCACTTTGTCAATATCCAGATTGGTTTCTATCCCCATTTCATCCAACATTACAACTAAGTCTTCGGTTTGAATCAATCCGGTAAGCATCGGGTCGGCATAATAATATGCTCCCGTTCCGGCCACCGGAACACCATCCACAAAATTTGCCGGTTGTCCGCCAATACCGCCCATGGTTGCTTCATAATTTGTCATGCCTGCCTGCAAGGCTGCCAATACATTAGCCAAACCCCATCCACGGGTAGAGTGGAAATGCACGATTTGTTTTTCCGGACGTTCGATTTTATCCATCAACATCGAGTAATAACGATAAACGCGATCGGGTGAAGCAGATCCATCGTGGTCGGCATGTTCTACGTCGCTGGCGCCAATATCGAACCATCGCTGTGCAAATTCCACCGCTTTTTCCATTTTAGTTGGACCCTCGATTGGGCATCCCCAAATTGTGCTTACAGTCCCATTCACTTTCAGGCCAGCATCTTTTGCCAAAGGGATATATTTTTCGGCCATGGCCCAATATTCGGCCAACGACAATCCCGAATTTTTGGAATGGTGCGATTCGCTGGTGGAAACCATAAGCAAAATCCTGTCAGGTCCCCAGCCTTCCTGTTTGGCTTGAATGGCGCGCTCAATTGCTTTTTCGCGGATGGTAACCGCTGTTAAGCTAACACTTGGTAGTAAGTGCGCAACCGTTTTGCTCGAACGGATTTTTTTCAGCAACTCGTCAGAGTCTTTAAACTGTGGCATCCCCGAAGGGTTGCCAAGGTTTGTTACTTCCACATGCTTGAATCCTGCAAGGATCAATTGCTCGGTGAGCCACAATTTTGCGGCTGTGGGGATGAATTTTTCTTCGTGTTGAAAGCCGTCGCGGACTGTTATGTCGCCAATGGTTACTTTTTTAGGATAGTTCATGTTGGAAGTTTTTTAGGTAATTGAAATGGTTTAAAATACCGTCCTAAATTAACGCATTTATGCTTTTAAATGTTTGCTCGTACAAAAATAATAATACACGGTATAATAATATGGCTTGTGAAAACTTGGGTGGTGCTTATTCATACTTGCTCACTTCACCCTATCCGGATTATTGCTCACAAATGCGCCCCAACCTGTATAGCTTTTGGTGGTATCGCCCGGCGATCTCTGAAAATAATGGCAACATGCAACTGCCACAGCATCAGTGGCATCGAAATATTTTGGCTGTTCGGCAATTACCAAAAGCCGGTTCATCATTGCCGAAACCTGTTCTTTGGAAGCATTGCCATGCCCGGTAATGGATTGCTTTACTTTGCGTGGCGAATATTCAAAAATCGGGATGTCGCGGTATAAAGCCGCAGCCATGGCAACACCTTGCGCCCTGCCAAGTTTGAGCATACTTTGCACATTTTTGCCAAAAAACGGGGCTTCCAGTGCCACTTCATCAGGATGGTAGTGGTCAATGAGCGCAAGAACTTTTTCGAATATGCTTTTTAGCTTCAAAGGATGGCTATCCAAATGGTCAAGTTTTATTACATCGAGTGCAATCAGTTCAATTTTCTTACCTTTATCCGCAATTAAGCCGAAACCCATGATGTTGGTTCCCGGGTCGATGCCTAATATTATCCGTTCAATTGCCAAAACTATAAATGAGCTAAATGGTGAAACGTACTAAAGATGTGTGGTTTACGGAATCAATAATCGGAGGGAAACTATATTTGAGATGCCAGTTCATACTAATATGGTAGCCGCTACCCCCAAAAACCCAACCCCTAATCCCTAAAACCTACCCGTGATACTTACGCCAAAAGTACGAAAAACATTGGATATTGCCACCCGGCTTATCATTGCTGCATTGTCGATTTCGTATATTTTTTATCGCATTTATTCGCTACCTGCCGGACAGGTTCATGTGTTTGCCGATTCGGTGCTTGCAAGCAATGAGTTTGCTCAGTTATTTGCGGCACTGATACTGCTATTGTTTTGTAACATTGGTTTTGAAGCGTTTAAGTGGAAACTTTTAATCCAACAATCGGAAAAAGTTAGTTTGTTTACGGCTTACAAAGCCATTTTGGGCGGAATGGCGGTGAGTGTTTTTACTCCGAACAGGGTTGGCGAATTTATGGGCAGGGTTTTCATCCTGAAAAAGACTGAACCGCTTACCGCCATCCTGCTAACTATTGTTGGAAGTTTCAGCCAGTTGTTAGTTACCGTGGTAGCCGGTAGTATTGCCTACATTATTTTTGCACCCCAATACCTGCCACTGGTAATTTTCGAAAGTGCCTGGATAGTAAAAGGCTTTTCGGTAACCTTGGCTCTTGTTTCGCTGTTGTATGTTTTCCTGTATTTTAATATTTCGGCACTTCACCGCGTTTCTTTTGTTGTGCCTTCTTTGTATTCGCAAAAAATCAGGAACGGGATAAATGCCATAGCTGCCTGTCCGCGAAGGCTTTTGTTTATTGCTGTGCTGCTAAGTACATTGCGGTATTTGGTTTTTTCTACACAGTTCTATCTTGCCATCCGGTTAGCAGGTTTAGGGTTTACATTTTCCCAATGCATGTTGGTTGTTCCTATAATGTATTTGCTGTTGGTAATAATACCAACCGTAGCTTTGACCGAAATTGGTGTGCGTGGTTCTATTTCCGTTTTCTTGTTCGGTTTACTAACCGCCACACATGAGTTAAATCCCAACGATGCACTCGCTGTTATTTCGGCATCCACCTTAATTTGGTTTATAAATGTAGCTTTCCCTTCGTTGCTCGGGGTGTTGGTGGTTTTTAAATTGAAATTCTTCAGGCGATGATTTTCCATGCTTTTACCCTTATTGTTTTTGTTTGTTATGCAATACTCATAACCGCAATTTCTATTGGCTGGTTGAGGTTAAAGGTTTTTAAGGGTAAACCCAACTTGAAAAATATCAAAGTCAGTATCCTTGTCGCAGTGCGTAATGAGTCCGAAAATATCCGTGCCCTTATCAAAAGCCTTTCAAGTCAAAATTATCCAACAAACTTGTTAGAGGTAATACTTATCGACGACCACTCAACCGATGGAACTGCTGATTTGATCAATAATCAAATTCAAGATTTGACAAATTTTAAACTACTCTCAGTCCGGGACGCGCAACTTTACGGAAAAAAGGCAGCAATAACCCAGGGAATCGGTGCTTCTGCCGGCGAACTTATCCTGATAACCGATGCCGATTGTGTTGCTGATATTTCATGGGTTTCTACTATGGTTTCATTTTACGAAATATACAGTCCACATTTAATCCTGGGGCCTGTGTGTATGATTAACGACGGTTCGTTTTTTGGAAAATTCCAGTCGTTGGAATTTAGCAGCCTTATTTCTTCCGCCGCTGGGTCGTGCAATGCCGGTTTCCCGTTGATGGCCAACGGGGCAAATATGGCTTTTACCCGCGAAGCTTTCGATACATGTAAGGGGTTTATTGGTAATTTAAAATATCCTTCAGGTGATGATATGTTCCTGTTGATGAACATCAAACAACAATTTGGGGCCAGGTCGATCCGGTTTTTACGCTCCCAAGCAGCAATTGTTAACACTCCGGCAACTTTAGGTTTTAAGGAATTTATACAACAACGCCTCCGCTGGGTTTCAAAAAGCAGTGGATATACCGATCCTTTGCTGATTGCCTCCTCGCTTATTGTTTTTCTTGCCAATGTTTTGATTGTGGTTTTGGCATTTCTTGCATTCCTGTTACCAGGATATATTCTTCCTTTTGTAATTGTATATTCCTTCAAGTTTATATTCGATTTTCCTTTAATGTTCAGTTTCAACAGGTTCCAAAAAAGCGGCAAATTGTTGGTGCTATTTCCATTCAGCGAATTTTTAAACGCCGTTTATACCCTATTTATAGGTATTGCCGGAAACGTTTGGAAATATGAATGGAAAGGGAGGAAGAACCGCTAAAGCACTTGTAACTATTCAGTGCCTAAAGTAGTGAGTGCCTAAAATGCCTAAAGTTCCTTGCTAAATCTAATCGCTCTAATAACCAAGCTTTTGCATTCGAATAGTTTAATAGAATTGAAAAATATGAACACGACATTTTTCTGTATTCAAATGATAAAAGGCATTAGTGGCATTAACTTTAGGCAATTTAGGCAATTATAAGTACTCTCAAAACCTGAAAATTCATTAGGGCGAATAGTTACAAGCACTTTATTTATAAATTCTTTTTTTGCACAAAGCGCAAATAATTATTTTGTGCGGGATAATGAATGTTGTATTCTGTATTTTTGCAGGCTGTATTTTTAAACCACCTCCTTCTCTTACTTTTCAGTTTTTCAATGGCCAACCGCATTTATGCCGATCGTAAAATAGTGATTATCACTACCTTTTTGGTTATAGGTTTTATCTATCTCGTTAGGTTGTTTTATATCCAGGTTATTGATAGGAGTTATACGGTTTCGGCCAACAACAATGTTTTACGTTATGTTACCCAATTCCCGGCCCGGGGTTTGATATACGACCGCAACGGGAAATTGTTGGTTTACAACGAGGCAGTTTACGATTTGATGGTTATCCCACGCCAGATTAAAGATGTGGATACTGCCGAAATATGCCGCTTGCTCGACATAACGGTTGATGGTTTTAAAGAACGGATGAAAAAAGCACGCGATTATTCGCCTATGTTGGCTTCGGCGTTTGAAAAACAAATCTCGAAAGAAACTTATGGTTATTTTGAAGAAAAACTCTACCGTTTCAGAGGTTTTTTCGTGCAGCCGCGTACCTTGCGGAAATATCCCATGTCCATTGGTGCCCATCTTCTCGGTTACATTGGCGAAGTTACCCCAAACCAGATCGAAAAAAGCGATTACTACAAACAAGGCGATTACATTGGCATTAGCGGGATTGAACGGGCTTACGAAAAGGAGCTTCGTGGGGTAAAGGGACTGAAAATAAGGATGGTTGATGTTTTTAACCGCGATGTTGGCAGTTTTGAGAATGGGCGTTACGATACCGCCGCCATAATGGGAGGCGATTTATATACAGGTATTGATGCCGATTTGCAGGAATATGGCGAAAAACTAATGGCAAACAAGCGGGGTAGCATTGTTGCCATCGATCCCAAAACCGGTGAAATACTCTGTTTCCTTTCGAGTCCCGGCTACGATCCAAACCTGTTGGTGGGCCGCGTGCGGGGCAAAAATTACGGCGAGCTGAACAAAGATCCGTTCAAGCCCTTGGTGAACCGTGCCATTATGGGGCAATATCCTCCTGGTTCCACCTTTAAAATGGCCAATGATATGGTAGGGCTTCAAATGGGGGTAATTACACAAAGTACGCGCTATTCGTGCCAAGGGCCTGGGTCATCGCCAATAAAATGTACCCACAACCATGTTTCGCCACTCGATGTTTTTATGGCCATACAACAGTCGTGCAACCCTTTTCACTGGCAGGTTTTTAGGGCTATTATGAACGATCAGGATTACGAAACGGTTAAAGAACGTTACGATGTTTGGCGCAACCACCTGATGAGCATGGGTTTTGGCCGGTTGTTGAATACCGATCTGGCTTTTGAGCTAAAGGGCAACCTTCCACCATCGGAGGTTTTCGACAAAATTTATGGCAAAAGCCATTGGAATGCCATGACCATCCGCTCCTTATCCATCGGACAAGGCGAAGTGCTTACCACCCCTTTGCAATTGGTGAATTATGCATCCATGGTAGCCAACCGGGGCATATTTTATCCACCTCATGTTGTGCGCTCGGTAGGCAACGAAAAAAACAAAACAAAATTTTCGACTCAAAAAAATGTTGCCACCATAAACCCCGAGTATATTGATGTTGTAATTCAAGGCATGATGGAGGTTTTCGAAGGTTCGCATGGTACAGCCAGGGCGTACAAAATAGACAGTATTTCCATGGCTGGAAAAACCGGGACAGCCCAAACCACTGGTGGCAAGGACAATTCCAATTTTATAGCTTTTGCCCCAGTCGAAAACCCGAAAATTGCTATTTGTGTTATCGTAGAAAATGCCGGCTTTGGCTCAACCTGGGCTGCACCCATCGCTTCGCTGATGATAGAAAAATATATAAAACGGATCGTGAAGCGCAAAGAAATTGAAGATAGAATGATAAATGCTAACCTGCTGAACAATTGAAAGAGCAAAAAGGGATATTCCGCCATATTGACCGCACCTTGGTGCTTTTGTACATTACCTTGGTTTTAATGGGCTGGTTCAATATTTATGCTGCCGTTTATAACGAGGAACATGCAAGTATATTCGATTTGAGCCAGTCGTATGGCAAACAAATGCTTTGGATAGTTACAGCTTTGGTGCTTGCCTTATTGGTGATTTTAACCGATGCAAAGTTTTTTAATGCTTTTGCCTACCCTATATATGGTGGCACTATTTTACTGCTGCTTTTGGTTTTGGTTGCCGGCAAGGAAATTGCCGGTTCAAAATCATGGTTCCAGATTGGTAGTTTTGCCCTGCAACCTGCCGAATTTGCCAAGTTTGCCACAAACCTTGCATTGGCCCATTATCTCAGCGCATTGGATTTCGACAGCAAAAAGCGCAAATCGCAAATCATGCCTTTGCTTATCCTGGCCCTGCCAGCATTGCTTATTTTGTTACAAAACGATACAGGATCGGCCATAGTGTATGCCTCATTGGCATTGGTGCTTTACAGGCAGGGCATGCCAGGAAGCATATTGCTGTTGGGAGTGGCGGTGGTAATACTTGCTATTATGGCTTTGCTTTTCAACCAATTTATTGTAATTGCGGTGATTGCCGTGTTGTTGATAGGCTTTATGTTTTTTATCAGGCGGAACTTACGGAACATACTTTCGGTGGTAGGGATTTTTATTGTGGCAAGCCTGTTTGTTTTGAGTGTGGATTATGCTTTCGAGAATGTGTTGGAACAACACCAAAAAACACGTATCAACGTGTTGTTAGGCAAACAAATAGATTTAAAAGGTGCTGGGTACAACGTAAACCAATCGAAGATTGCCATTGGTTCAGGCGCATTTTTAGGGAAAGGATATTTAAAAGGCACACAAACCAAATTTAACTTTGTGCCTGAGCAAAGCACCGATTTTATTTTTTGCACCGTGGGCGAAGAATGGGGTTTTGTGGGCGCTTTTGTGGTTGTGGTGTTGTATTTAACGCTCTGTGTGCGGATTGTTTTGGTAGCCGAGCGACAACGCTCGGATTTCAGCCGTATTTATGGATATGGGGTTGCATCCATATTGTTTTTCCATTTCTTTGTAAATGTGGGCATGACCATTGGCCTGATGCCCGTAATTGGGATACCGCTGCCATTTTTTAGTTATGGCGGCTCCTCGCTTTGGGCTTTTACCATACTGTTGTTTATTTTTATAAAACAGGATTCGTATAGGTTGCAGTTGGTGTAGGCGGATTCCGCTTTGCAGGAAAGCGGCTTAAAGCCACATTTGATATCCTGCTGTCCTCCTCCGTTAACCCATACAGCTCATTTACAATGCTGTCAATTTTCATATCGGTTTTTCCGATTTTCGGATTTTATTTCAAGTGCCTGTTTGGCTTCTTCAAAAAAAGTAAGCCTCCAATTCTGCTTCCTCATTGACCTGATTTATTCACAAACTTTATAGAACACTGAGAACACGGATGTTACAGATTAACAAGGATAAAGACAAAAATCCATGCAAATCCTTTGTATCTGTGTCATCCGTATTCAATTACCATCAAGTGATGAATTATTCAGGCTAAAATGGAATCAAATTGATTGTTAACTAATTTGGCTAATTCTAATTTTTAGGTGATATCTCACTGTCATCAAATCCAAAACTTTGGTCAAACTTTTTTAGCTTTTTACTTTTTGCTTGATCAAAAAGTAACAAAAAATCAAGGCTTTATAAAAATACTTGCGTTTCTAACCCGAAGGTATCTTCCCGCAATACAAGGCATGGGAGATGGCACAATCCCAGGCTTTTGTCGTTGCTGTGTATTGCTACGCACGTGCCTTTCGCACATACCTCCGGCTAAG
>CAJAXK010000226.1 GCA_903946925.1 uncultured Bacteroidales bacterium
TATGATACAGGTATTAAAATTACAGAAGAAGAAATGGAAACTATTGATTTGGAGAAAAATGATTTCCATGGAGAATGGAATTACAAAATTAAGCCAAATCAAGCCACATAATAATTAATTTAATTCGTTACAGTTCCTAAGCATCAGAAACAAATAGATGCAGTACAAGATTGCTACCAAAGATTTCAAGAATTACAATCTTTTGTAAACTTTGTGGTTAAAGGAGAAAAGTTCACTGCTTCGATGCCCCCGAATGAAGAAGTACAATATCTAACAACTTACCGCTTAGAATTTAAGAAAAGCTACAATAGGAACAAGATTCTACTCCCAGAGAAATTAAACAATAAAATTGAATCGTTATTTCCCGAGATAGATACATTCATAGATGATTTTATTAGTGGGCTAATTCCACCAAATACTCCTGATGAAAATATTCCGGAAGAGTACAGGAATGAATATCAAATAGTTGGCATTTGGCCTGTGGGGAGGCTTGAACCAACATTACAGAAAATGGAAGAAATTAATACAGAAATTGAAATTGAATTTCGAAAAATTTATGGTACAGACGATAAATAACAACTCATAACAAGCAAGCTTAAGATAACCCCTTATATTAACACTTATATAGCAAGCAACAGAAATATGCAAAATCAATTTCCATCTCACCCCAACTGGACTGAAGAGCAAAAAAAGGTTCTCTTATCAAGTCCAAACGTAATAGTAAGTGGCTGTGCTGGTTCTGGAAAGACACTTCTTGCTTGTCATATAGCAATTCAACAACCTTCCACTTCGCATGTTGCAATTATGGTTTTTACTAAGTCATTAAGAACTTTTATAAGCAATTATGTTGATCAATTTGATAGAGAAAATATTACGGTATTATATGAGTATGAATGGGTAAATCGGGATTTTCCGAAATTTGATTTAATTATTGTTGATGAATTTCAAGACTTCTCATATAATGATATAAAAAACATCATATATAGTTCGAAACTTGGAGTTTATCTATTTGGTGATAGTGAACAGAGGATTTATTTGAAGAATTTTCAAAAGGAAAATACTATTGACATATTGGATCTTATTAAAAAAACCAACTTTGAGCACTTCCAATTGACTGAGAATTTCCGTATTTCTGAAGAGAACAAAAATCTAATTTCGTCTATTTATAATAGCTATTCCCTTAAAAATTCAAAGTACTCTACCGGTATTAAACCACAAATACTTCATTTTGAATCCATTGCTGATGAACTTAATTGGTTAAAAAATTTCCTACTAAAGAATTCAGATTATAAAAATATAGGTATCTTTCTAAAGCAGAATGATAGTTTTGTTTGTGGCTACCCTTACAAGCATAAAGTTAGAAAAGAACAAATCTTTGGTATAATGGAACTTTACGATTATTTGAAAAATGGAGGAATTACCTGCTACTATAAACATAAAAATAATGACAACCTTGACTTTTCAAATCAAGTAAACATTAATATTATGACATATCACAGCTCAAAAGGATTAGAGTTTGATTGTGTAATTCTTCCATTTGCAAATTATGCAAACGATAATTATGGTACTTATAATCTTCCATATGTTGGTATGACTAGAGCATCAAAAAAAATTATTATTACATATGCTGGACTTGTGGCAGAAGAATATTCCAAACCTTTTAATACTACAACATTTCAAGGAAATATTATTAAACGAACACCTTCTGATGAAATAAGTAGCATTGATAAAGATTATTTAAGATTATTTATAAAAACAAAGGACAAGCATAGTGTTGAAATAGATAAAATAAGAAAAGAGTATCAACATCTTGATATTTCTGATTGCAATACATTTAAGTATGATCATGAGAAAATCATCAATATTAAAAGCAAACCCTTATAAACAGAACCTACCTGCCAGCATGCTTAGCATGTACTTCGCTTTTACATTACTTTTTAAATACGAAGTCAAAGTCTTTTTGGAAACCTGTTGGATAAAGTGTATAGCGGTAAACTGCAGAACTTTTGCTACAATTTTGTTACACAATAAATTGACGCAATTATACAAGTAACTAAAAAAATTAATGACATTATTTAATTTAAAAACAAACCTATGGACGTTAAATCACTCAATGAACTCAAGACAGGTAATCTGACCTTGAGAAAAATCAATCTTCAGGACAAAGATTTTATAAGTGAATTATTCAAGGATGAGGAGATTCTTAAATTCTATATTGTACCGGAGGAGATTGATGGTCAACACTCGAAATTGTTGGATTATTGGCTTGATGATTCTGCGACTGGTTCTGGATTTGCATGGATTATTACAGAATACAAAAATGGACTTTTTTCATCAAGGCAAGAAAAATGTGGCTTTATTGCTTTTGAATTTCGAGCTTCGCTTACAAATGCAAGAATAAGTTACGCACTTGAAAAATCAAAAAGAGGTAAAGGTATAATATCGAATTCGATAGAATTAGTTCTTGATAATCTAAAAAGATTAGGCATTGAAACAGTCGAAGCTGATATTGACAAAGAGAATATTGCTTCTGAAAAACTTGTTGTAAAACTTGGTTTCACTACTGACAAATCAAAAGCTTTAATGGATCCAAAATTGGCTGCTCAAGGCATTTTTAGAGCACGCCATCTTTGGACCAAAAGACTTAAAGAGCTTTCACCTGAAGCAAAGCAAGTTGGAAGGATTGGTATCGCTGCTACAAAAGAAGAGTTAGTTACAGAATTAAACCATGCAATCGAGAAGATAAAAACAAATGGTGAACACCCTGATTTAGTAGCTCGTTACTTATTTTTGCATGGTAGAATCAATTTTTTGGATGGGAAATTTAATGAAGCTCGTTCCGCTTTTGGTCAATGTAATATGATAAAGATGAATCATGAAACCTTTTATTGGTTTTCAAGAATTGACCAACTCGAAAGCGACAAATCTGATGCTGGATTATACTACCTTAAAACAGCTTTGGAGTATTATCAAGATAATCCTTCACTTATAAGTAAAGCAGAGCTTTTGAAAGCATTAGAAAAATACAATCAATAGTAAACTTACTAAATAACAAACATTAAAACAATAAAAAACAGCCGCTAACAAACGTATAGCAGTTAAGGGTTTGCGTGTTCATTGAAACATTCGAAATCTTTACATACATTTGTGCTGGCTGACAGTTGAGCAACAATTTAAGCCCACACTTGCCATAGCGTCAGCCGCCATTAGGCAATATTTATAAAAACAATCTTATGACTAACATTGCATTAGATACCAATATTTGGATTTACTTAACGAAAGATACATTCTTTGAACTTTGGCTTAAGCTAAATGAAATGAAAGAGAGTGAAGATATACGAATTATTGTTAATGATATTATTTTGAAAGAATGGTCTCGAAATAAACCTACAATAACCAAAGCTTTAATAAGTAATATTAAAAATGAGTATAAATCAGCATTGAATCTTGCAAACTACCTGTCTGGAACAAAAAAAGAAGAGTACTTACAAATTATCAAAGAATATAATGACGAAGAAAACAGGATTCAAAAGGCTTTTACTAGAATTGAAGAAGTTGAAGCATTCATGAATTCATGCACAATTATAAATTCAACTGAAACGCAAAAACTATTCATAGCTAAGCTAGCAATTGAAAAAATGCCACCATTTCAGAATAATAAAAATAATTTCAACGATGCTTTGATACTAAGGAATATATGTGAATACGTAGAAAACACAATTCCAAGTTTATATGATCTAATTTATGTTTCCAACAATCCAGAAGATTTTATCAATAAAGAAACCAAGAATGTTCATGAATCAATCTTTGAAGATTTAAAACCTATTAGATTAAGAACCGTAAGAGATTTAGGATTAGCCTTACAGCTAGCTCCAGAATTGATTGAGAATTTTGATGATTGGATAGAATACCAGTTAGAAATGCATTTTGATTATGACACCATAATGAATAGATAAACATTGCCCGATAAATAGGACTTCATGTGGCACTCAGTGGCCAGCATGAAGTCCAAGTTGAACTAAATCCCTTACCTGGGGATTTCCTACTACATTTGCTAGTAGCTATCCTACGAATGTGGAATTTAATTCAACAAATGCTTTTGTAAATGCGGGGTTTGTGCCGCTTCCGCACGAATCCTTTCGCATGATAGCGGGGGAGTGTACTTTTTCCCTTGCGAGCCACTGAGTATTTGCTTTTTCTATAAATACTATGACAGAAAAAAGGATATGAAGCCATACGGCACTGCCTGCCTGTTTAGAGATGTAAGATATTAAGAAACTAATCGAATTTATAGATTTAGCAGCATGAAATTAAGTGCCTTTTTTAGATTTGTCAAGAATAAAAGTTCACGATCTACCTGTTCTTTTGATAAAGCCATTGTATTATTGTGATTCATGTTTTTTAAATTAATTATACCTAATTCAATGAAGTCAAGAATAGGGGCAATGGAAGTTTTTTTATTATTATCACCTAAGAAAACAGCGTAGGAAAAGCCTTCGGACTGACTTTGAATAAATGGATTAGCGTAAATACTAAAATGTTTCTCTAATATATAGAGCAGCATTAATCTCAATGCTTTGAAAACAGTTACAGATGGTGGATGTGATTCTATTATTTTATCTGTATGATCCAATAGCAATAGAACGTCTTCTTTATTAATTTCATTTTGTATTTTAAAATTAATAGAGGAAACTAACCTGAAACCAATACAGCTATAACTGCCGACTGACTCATAACCACTTCGACTTGCTGAACGGCAATCACTAGATTCTACCATCCAGCTTCCACCTCGGATAACTCGATACTTCCCAATAACTGGACCAGTTGGATTGTTTACAATTTCTATTGGATAGTCCCCAAGATAATCGTTACACCATTCACAAACATTGCCATGCATATCATACAAACCCCAATTATTTGGAGCATATGAGCCTACAGGCACTGTTTTATCAGGTACAAGCAAATTCTCTTGATTTAAATCTTGGTAATCATTTACTCTGCAATTTGCTTGAGATGGGTCAAGCAATAAACCTGTATTGAAAGTGGTCTCTGTGCCAGCGCGACAGGCATATTCCCACTCCGCTTCGGTAGGTAAGCGTGAACCCATCCATAAAGCAAATGCATTGGCTTCATGCCAATCAATATTTATTACTGGGTGTTTCTTACGCCCCCATCCTTCATCATCTGCTTTATGATATCCAGTTTCTTCACAAAATAAATCATATTGCTCAAATGTTATCTCGTATTTGCTAATTTTATATGAATTTAATGCCACTTGATGTTGGGTTTCATTTTTTCTTCTATCTTTCTCATTTAATGGGCTGCCCATTATAAAAGTGCCTGCAGGAATTTCAATCCATTCAATATTTGGTTTCATAAATTATAGATTTGACGATTTATTGTGTCTAATTAGTTTTGAATTTTTGACTGAATTTATTAATATTGGGGTGATTAGCACATAACACATTTACTATTTTTAAGGATGTATTGTGAAAATGCCAAACCAAATTAAAAAAGCAAACTTTTATCATTCGTTACAGCAAATTCAGTTTTATCAATCTGGATCATGTGTTTGCCATTTAGTGGTATTTTCCCTATTAATTTTTGGTTATCTACATAAGTTCCAGTGCTGGCCAAATCATAAATCCAAACATCATCTTTACAGTTTATTATTAGGCAATGTCGTCTACTTACCGAAGTATTTCCGGAAATTTCAACATCATTTAAACCAGCGTATGCTCTCCCAATCTTAATAATGGAAGCATTGGAGTGTTCATGTAAACCAATGGAAATATTGGAATCGGTGAAATACAGAGTATTGCTGATAAACGTATTAAAGCGGTAATCCATAAAGAGTAGTTTTGATTTCAATGTAGGTTTCTTTGCATATTCATGGGTGCTTTTATTTTCAAGTATTACAGAAGTATTATAATCAAGGAACGGATTTGGTAACCGGTCAACTTTCATAACTGATTCAGGAGTAAATGTTTTTCCAAGGTTATGCATCAAGCAGCTAATGTAATAGTTATTCGCAAAGCATAGGTTGCGACCTTCGGAATCCAAAATGGTTTTTGCCAAATCCATAGCAGCTTCGTAACGGTTAGTTTCGTAAAAGCATTGGATCAATAAATTGTAGGCTTCATAGTCTGCCGGATTCCGGTGTAAATGGTCAGATAAAAGTGAAATAGCAATTGGATATTTTTTAAGTTCAAGATTAATCCAGCCTAATTCTTTCTGCACATCTAACCTTGGATTTAAAAGCAAAGCACTTTCAAAGTAGTGTTTAGCTACATCTATCTTTTGTTGAAGCAAAAAGTATTTTCCCAAAAGTTGTAAAACGCTAACACTCTTTGCCAGTTGTTTATCAGCATAGTTTAGCAAGGAATAAGCTTTGTTCCATTTTTTAGTTTTTAAAAGTTGCTCAGCTTTTTCAGCAACACCTCCGGCCTTAATAACCGCTTTGTCGAAAATTATAGAAACATACTTGGCATTGATTGCCTCAACAAATTCATTCATCGTTTGGAATCTGAGTTCCGGTATTTTATTTATCGCTTTGAGGATGATTTCTTGTTGCCAGGATGGCAAATTACTGATTGGGAACTCAGACCTATCATGCATTTCAAGAATCTGAACTACTGACAATTTTGAAAAAGGATTGAACCCAATTAATAATTCGAGTAGTGTAACTCCCAGCGAATAAATATCAACGCGCGGATCTTTTCTGCTAAATTCATTCCACATAAGGGCTTCGGGGCACATATATGCCCTTGTTCCTATCGCGGTATTAGCCACGCCAAAATCTGAAAGCTTAATAGTATCGTCGTCAGTTTTAAAAAGGATGTTGCCGGGTTTAATATCATGATGCACTATGCCTTTGTCATGGATACTTTGTAATGTCATGGCTAAGGTCGAAACCCATTCAAATGATTTTGAAGATACAACTGGTTTAGCTTTTGATATTTTACTTGATAAACTTCCACCTGGACAGTATTCCATTACGAAATACGGAATTTCATCCTGAATAAAGTGGTGAAAATATGTGACGATATTAGGGTGGTTGAAATGAGAAATAACCTTCATCTCCCTTATCAAGGATTCTTGCCTGCCCTTTTCCAGATTTATCAATTGTTTAATAGCAACTAAGCGGTTTGAATTCTCTTCTTTAGCAAGAAACACTTTACCAAAACCACCTGAACCAAGGTCTTTTATAAAGTGATATCTGTTGTCGAATAAATCCATAGTGTGTTATTGTTGTTTCCCTAAAAAGAAACGAGAACAAATGTATTAAATATCCTATTACGGGTTAAGTTTTGATAAATTATTTCAAGTCAAGTATTGCAGCGGCATCGTTCTACCTGCAAATGATTGAATTATTTGGCTTGGGCTATTATATCAGCAATGGGGAAATTGATGATGGGGAAATTGATGAATAAAAAAATCCCTGCTATGGTGTGGCGGGGATTTTTTTTTGTGGGTTGGTTCATGCACCTATAAGGGGAGAAGATTGGCCGGTGTCTGAAAAGAAGACGCGCCCGAACGGAGACCAGATATTAATGATTGGTATATCAACCCTCTCAGTGGTAAAAGGTTTACAGAAATAAGGATATTTTTAGGGTCGTGCACGGGAGGAGGCATAGCACTTATACATATTGAAACGTGAATATTATTTATAAATAGTCATGTTTCAAATTGAAATCCATGTTGAATTAGAAAGAATATGAATTATGAGATAATGCTATATTTTGAAACATTTACTTTTAATCATATATCATTTTAACATTTTATGCCATTGTATGTTGTTAAAGGGAAAAGTTCAGATTTTGAATTCATTCCAAACTTTTTGATAATATACATCAAACTGCAATAATTAATCATTTCAAACAGTAACCAATGAGAAAACTAATATTTATCCTTAGCATCGTAATAGCAACAGGGATAACATTTTCCTGTTCCAAAAGTGAAGATTCTGATCCAAATCCGACGGGAAGTACCCCCGGCCCAAAGTTTTTAGCAGCGAAATCAATAATAACAAGTAGTTGCGCACTATCAGGATGCCATATAGCTCCTTCAAATGCAGGTGGGGTAAATTTTGGATCCGATGCCAATATTGTATCAAATAGTTCCAGGATAAAAACCCTGGCAGTTGATCTGGGTACAATGCCACCATCAATGCCATTATCGGCTGCGGACAAAACAAAAATCACCGACTGGATCAATGCAGGTGGAAAATTGACGGATTAGGCCGCTTGTAGTGATTATAGTTTGAAAATTACTGTAGGTCATTAAAAGTTTAATATTATGAAGCAAAGCACATTTGCTATGCTGCTTACGGCAATTGAAACGCGAGTGAAGGTAGTAGAACTACTTAGGCAAAGTTCCTTTCATAGCAATTTTATCTAACATAATGGATTTTAAAGCTTTAAATAGAATGAAATTAAAAACAAAAATTATGGCTAAAGTATATTATTACACCAGGGACAATTTCCGGGGATTCCAGACAGTGAGAATTATGCAGCAAATTTTCGCTGTTACTATAATTCTGCTTTCTACGAGTGCAAACGCACAATGGAACTCTCAAAACCCCACTCAAACTCAACTTGGTGCAAGGAGCGTAGGCTCACCTACAACTGTAAGGGGATTTATAGCGAAAAATGGAGATTCCTGGTTTCCTAATTCAAGCGGTACAGTTGAATTATTGAATGATGTGGATTATTTCCCGAATGGAGATCTGATTGCAGTTGGCAATAATGGAACAGTACTTACAAATTCTGGCGGGACTTCGGTCTGGAATAGTCAACCGGCAATATCATTATATTCTATTAAAGCTGTACAAATTGTTAACCCTACTGAAATAGTACTGTTAGATGAAATTGGTCAGGTATATATGAGCACTGACGCAGGAGTTAGCTGGACAGCAACTAACTCAATACCACCCGGCCTTTCCCCCGCAGAAGATGTTCACTTCAATACCCTTCAGGAAGGTTGGGTCATAGGGCAAGGCGGTACAAGTCTATACCATACAAATGATGGAGGCAATACATGGATTCCCGTTCCTGATTTCGGAGGAGGCTATGTAAGTGTTGATGCGGAAGGAAACAGTATTTGGGCAAATAATGTTACAGGAACATTTTATAGAAGCACTGATAATGGCATTTCGTGGATACAGGGTGATCTACCAGGTTTTCCGAATCAGATAATGGATATGGATTTCTTTGATGAGAATATTGGCTATGCAGTTGGCTGGAACGGCGAAGCATTTCGTAGTGGTGATGGTGGTGCAACCTGGCAAATTTTACCGACTCCAAATACATACGATCAGCTTACAGATATCTATATAGTAGGACCTAACGAGTTATGGGTAAGCACGAATTCTGACGTTGCTTACTATTCAGCGAATGGGGGACAGGGCTGGGCTGTACTTGCTATCGGATCAACGGGTTCAGGATTATTTACAGCCATAGCAGCCAGCCCAAGTGGTGATGCATGGACAGTTGGTTATGATGGTATTATTGAACACTTTTCAGGACCACCACCGCCACCACAAAACCAACCACCCGCTGCATCCTTTATATTTTCAGCTACCGGGCTTTCCCTCGATTTCACGGATACCAGCACTGATCCCGACGGGACGGTTGTCTCCTGGTTATGGAATTTTGCTGACGGAACAAGTTCAGTGGAGCAAAACCCTGCTCACACTTATGTAACTCCTGACACCTATTGGGTAAAACTTTTGGTAACCGACAATGACGGTGACATCGATAGTACATTGCAGGTTATCACTGTACAGCCCCTTCCTGGTGGTACTTTCGGTGACTTCACAGAAGTTACACCTATTGATTCAATCTTTGTTACTCCACAGGATGAAGATTTCTGGGTTATTTCTACAGCACCTGCCGACTTTGATAGTGACGGTGATCTTGATATAGCCGTATTGGGTTCTTATATTGTTTATAACCAGGGCGGTGACGAACGGTTAATGTTAATTGAGAACAATGGATCAATTGATTCAACAACATGGAATTTCAGCTATACAAATGTGCCGCTTGGTGCATTAAGTGTCGGTTCATCGGACTTATCATGGGGTGACCTGGATGGTGACGGCGATCAGGACCTTGCCCTGGGAACTAACAATGAAACAGTAATTTATCGTAACGATGCCGGTACTCTTAACCTGCTCCAAACAAACCTGCCAGGTTATTGGGAGGAAAATAGTCAGGCAGAATTCGATCTTCGTTCAATTAGCTGGGCTGACTTTGATAACGATGGGGATATGGATTTGCTCATCCCATCTGTTTTCAACGATAGCTTATTTACTTATGAAACCGCATTGATGCGCAATGATGGATCCAACGGTGCAAATGGGTGGAATTTTACTTCACTCAATACTCTTTTCGCACCAACGGAACATGCTCAAAGCTCATGGGCTGACTATGATGGAGACCAGGATCTTGATCTGCTGCTTGTAAACATTGCGCCCCTTTATGATGATGGTTTTATCCGCCGATATACTAACAATGGGAATGGCACTTTTACGGGAGAGGATATCTTGGGAACACTCTCTGTTGAACAAGGTGAAGCCCAATGGGGAGATTACGATGGCGATGGAGACCTGGATATTCTCGTGGCTGGAAATGTGAAAGAAATAGACAGCACTTACACCCCTCTTACACTTCGTATATACCGCAACGACAATGATAATTATTTTCCTGAGGAGGTTATTGCTGACCCGTACAGTGAAGGCTGGTTTGATTTTACGGCAGCAACATGGGCTGACTATGATTCCGATGGCGACATGGACATCCTTCTTGCCGGCAATTACAATTCAGGGACAAATATCGAAGGAAGGGCCAGGATTTATACCAACACGAATGGTGTATTTACTGATTCGGGCAACGAACTTCCTTCACCACGTGCAGCAGGTGACCGTGGAGGTACTTTTTCATGGCTCGACATAGACAAGGATGGTGATCTTGATTACTTTATCGCAGGCCAATATTTCGTTCCCGGTGGGAATGGTCTTGTAGAAGCACAAATGCATATTTACCGTAATGATGTAGCAGGACAAAACGATGCTCCATCATCCCCTACTGCTTTGGACGTTACCTTGCAAGGTGAAAACACGGTCAGGCTGTCGTGGATTCCCGCTCATGATGATCACACACCGGTTGTTGCACTTACTTATGACCTCGAACTTTACCTTGACAATGTTCCAGTTACCATTCCGGGACGGCTACCCGAACCTGGAAATGTAAGTGCAGTATCGGAATGGCTATTAACCGGGTTACCAGACGGAGAGTATAAATGGACTCTTCGCGCAGTTGATGCAGCCTATCTGGGAAGCCCCATTACCACAGGCGTATTTACGATAGGAACCCAAACTTCAATTGGGGAGATGGATAATTCGCCTTTTATTTTCTCATTAGCCCAGAATTATCCTAATCCTTTTTCTTCAAAAACAATCATTAAATTCACATTATCTGAGCAGGAAAATGTTGTGATCAAAGTTTATAATGTTCTGGGAGATGAGATTAAGACGATTGTTGATAAGCAATTTACGGAAGGGCAGCATGAAGTAGGGTTTGATGCAGCAGGATTATCAGCAGGCACATACTTTTATAGATTAACTGCAGGCACTAAAACTGTATTTAAAAAGATGCAGGTTCTTTAGTAAACCTACAAAAAGTGATGAAACAAGGATTGGGAAAAACGATGTGCACATTGTTTTTCCCAGTTCAAAAGGGATAAACAAGCTAATCCACGATGAATATTCTTTATGAAATACTCAGTCCTTTTTTAGTATAAGAGTTGGTTACTTTTACCGGATTTGAATTTAAAATAGCAAACAGCAACCAGGATATTATATTTCATCCCGATTGCTGTATTCTATTCTATAACAGAAATTTAGAGGTGCTGTTTATTTCTCAAACTGTGCCAAAACAGATAAGGCTTTGTTTAGTTCGTATTCCGATTTCAACAGATTATCCATAGCCAGATAGGCAAACGAATAGGCGGCACCGATAATGCACGCATAGTGAAACGCACCGCCACCAAAGGCAGCTACACTATTAAAACCCTGCCCAGTGGTACTTACAGCCTTGGCATAAGCAAGCTTGGCTACCATGTACAAACCCTTATGGTTGATTTGGTTGATGGCGAATTGTGCAATGTGGTGGCTGAACTGATAAGCAACTAATACGGACTTTTGTTTTTAAAAATCCAAGCTACGGTGTGGCGGGGATTTTTTTTGTTGATGTATGTACCTATGAGTTGGGGAAACTTGGACGGATGCGTCTGAAAAGAAGACACGCCCGAACCTTCGTGTCGTTTTACCAGGGCAATTTATATAAGCTCCCTAATTATGGTTTCCGGATAAGCAATATAGTCACCATATTGACCTTTTTTCATTTCTGCTCCTTTGCTTTTACCTAAACTTGTCAAAACCCATTCGTCATTTTTCTTTTCAATCCATTTCAGTTTTTCAATTTTTTGTGTCAGGTCTTTACTTGAAATACCAAGTTCTTTTGACAATGCAGTTGCTGAAAGATATTTGCCGCCAAATGGTCTTGTTCTATTTGGTTCTGTTGGCTGTGCAATTAGCTGATCTTTAGATGTTTCAATTTTCTTGTTCTCAACTTTCTGGACTGAAATTGTTCGGTGTTCACTGCCTCTTTTGATTCTGTCTACTTCGACTGCAAGTTGTTTATAAAGCTCCTCATCTTTTTCCTTTGATATATAAATGCCCATTTCAACATTATTTTGCTGTGAGAACATGTATAAATTCATTGAAGTTATGATTGCTTCCTTTTCGTTGAAGTAACATTTTGCATGAAGGTCTTTGTGAAATAATAACTTAATACCAGGCATTGATTGTAACCATGTACTGTCTTCAGGATTTATGTCGCTGACCTTACCGTAAATAACAATGATGTCTATTGAAAATTTGTGTCTGTCCTCAAGTGATAATTTGAGTTGATTGTTGAACTGCAAATACGGACTTATTAAATACAACTTGTCGTTAGAGTTGTTGATTAGTTTCTTTAGATAGTATGAAACTCCTTGTGTGTCTAAAAATTCTGCCATTATCTATGTATTTGTTAGGTTATATTTTTCTATCGGTTTCGTTGTCTTAACATGTCGGATTACTTCTTTATTGCATCAAATATATACTACTTTCCCTTTCAGTTATCCCTTTTCAATATTTAGTCAGTAAAAGTTTTGATGGTTGAAGTATTGAGGGGGGAAGCTTGGCCGGACGCATGTGAGAAGAAGATGCGCCGGAACGGAGGTTGATTTCATGGATTTTTAGTTGTTCTTGAACTTGAAAGTAGTCGTCTAAAGTCTGCATTAACATTGTTATGATTGTCCTTGAGATTTAGTGGTGGATTGAAATGATGAATAAGTTTTATTTCTATACCACTGAAATCAGTTGTCGGTAAGAAAAACATTAAAAGATTTGAATGCATCCATTCTGTTAATTCTTGTTCGTCAAAAGCATTAAATTTTGTCTTTCCCGTGTTCGGGTCTTTGTCTCTTGGAATTTGTTTGTAACCAAATAAAACGCCTAAGCTTTTTCTTAGTGTCGAACGACCAGCATTGTTGCCTTTAAAGTGCTGTCGGTAGTCTCGAGTTTTTAAACTACCACCGGCAATTCCAGTATATAATACATTTAGTCCATTAAAATTTGTCCAGATTGGAGATATTGAAACTTTGGGCAAATCAGAGTTTTTACGTAAACACAAAACATAATTACCAGGTTTATCGTCAATTTTTGTTTCACTGTCAACTAAGGGGTCAAAACAATTTAACTTTAAGCTTTCAAGAATAGCTTTTAAGTCACTTGAATTAGGAGCAGAAGCATATTCTTTTCTGGGTTTATTTTCAGTTGTTACGTTTACAGTCTGTGTCGGCTGAATAGTTTTAATAAAACTGGCTCCAATTACTTCTATGGTTTTATTGTTTATTAGTCTGTGAAGGTCGGCAAGTTGTAAATCTTTGATTCCCCAATCGTCTTGGCCGTAAAACCCAATATTTCGCATTTTTTGTCTGATAGATTTTTGTCCAGAAGCAGGAGTTTTAATACGAAGTTTTATTAATTCTTCAAGTTTTTTTATTTCGTCAGATGTAAATCTGTCCTTTCCTTTTAATTCTCTCATTTGTCTGTCTGTATTACGGTTTTTTGTAATGGCTTATAACTTGTTCATACTAACAAATATAATCTACTTTTCCATTCAATATCACTTTTAATATTTTTTATATCAAACTATATTGTTAGAAAGTTAAGCATGCTAACCTATCCAACTTCCCTACAAAATCAGTTTATTGATCCGGACTATATAGGTTCATTTCCCCGATTTAATCCTATTATCCTGCTTGCAGAGCATTTGGCAGTTTTCGGCATTGGTGCGGCCGCCAAGGTGCCAAGGGGTTATGTGGTCGGCTTCCATTTCGTGGAGTTCGTAATGTTCGTTGCATTTTACACAAATGCCTTGCTGCCGTTCGTACGATTCGCGCTTTTGCTTGTCGGTAAACGTGCGGAGGCTGAGGTGCTTTTCGTTGCGGGTTAATACATAGGAATATATGCCTGACTTTTTGGTTACATCTTCGTCCTGCATGAGGTGGGTTATTTCGGTTTCCAATAGTTTTGAATCGAATTGGTCGCCTTTAAATTGGTTGTAGAGCGTGCCAAAGGCAACGCCTTTCATTTCCTTGCGGTACTTGGGGAATACGGCTTTTATCCAGTTGATAACGCTTTGAAAATAAAGCCACAATTCGTTTGCATTGGGTTTGTGCTGGTTTACGGCCATGTATTGCTCAATGTTGTCGTTGCTTAACCAGCGGATGGCGGTTTCCAGATAATCCTGCCGGAGGGTGGAGCCCGTCATGTAATCGCTGCCCATGTTGTAGGCGGGGCAGTTGGATTTGCTGAAATGTTTTTTGGCATCGGTGAGCCAGGTGCCGGTGTAAATGGCGTTGCGCAGCTCTTGGTCGTAGAGTTTTTCGCCGGCTATGTTGATGGTTTTAAACCAGTCGAGCTTTTCCTTGTCGTTGCCCTCGCAGAAGTAAACCATTAGTTTATAATCGAGTATCTGGTCCTTTTCCACGTTGGTAAGGTTGTGGATATAAAGGGCGTTGAGGGAAAAACTGCTTGCCACATACTCGCAAATGCTTATGGTGCGCTGTTGGCCGTCCAACACTTCGTAGGTTTCGTCGGCATTTTTAACCCAGTACATTACGTTTAAAGGGAAATTGTTGCGAACGGTTACTATTACATCGTCGCGTTGCTTGTCCTTATATACAAATTCGCGCTGGTATTTGGGACGGATGTTCAGTTTGCCGCCATAGCCTACCACGCCTTCTTCGTCGTGGTTTTTATATCCGTTGGCAACTTCCCTGATTGTGATTTCTTTGAGTTCGATTTTCATTACTTTTCCTTTTTGTTCTGAATTTTCGCCACTGCTTTCGCAATCTTTTTCTCTTCGCTTTCTAACCTTCGCCCTACTTTCTTCACATCTTCGGCAGGTGGGAGTTGTTCGGGTTTTACACCTCTGTCGTGTAGTATTTTTCTTACAGCTAGGTTGTTCTCAACATGTTCGTGAGTGATTTGGCTATCGCCTTTTAAATCTTTATCAACCACATTATGGCTGGTAAGCTCAGTTGCAAAATCTTTCGCTTTTATGGTCAAGGTAGGCAAGAAATCGGCCAATGGGCGATTTTCGGGCACTTTCAAAATCCGTTTCATGTCGTTGGTTGTTCTGCCGCCAAACAAAGCTTGGTCGCCTTTTGAGCGGATGATTGCAAAACTTTTGGTATCAATGCCCCGCTCAAAAATAATTCCCGATAATTTTTTCTCCGACAGCGATAATTTTTCGCGGGCTGTAACCCGTGCCACATCCAACAAGCGTTTTTCGATGATCTCCTGCTTGCGGGTTTGAACAGCAAAATAGGTTTGGGCAAAGGCAATTTCCGATTTTGAAGCATCCCCGTTTTGGGCAATCAGGTAACAGGCATAGCGGGTAAGGGCATGATCGCCAATTGTTTTTTCGGCACCTTTGGGCATAGGTATCGTTTTGCTGATATCAGCAAAATGATGCGAAACTTCTTCGCCGGCATTTACACAGGAGGTTTTGGCTTTTTCAATCGCATTTTCGAAATTCCGCCATTGCGCATAGCCAAGTATGGTTTGCAGTTCGCGGGCGCTCCAACATTCGATGCCCTGATAAAGGTAACAAGCCTCTTCAAATTTTAGAAATAATGCTGCGATAAATTCTTGTTTCATTAGATGAATAGTTAAATAGTTAATTTATCCATTGGCAACTTCCCTTATGGTGATTTCCTTTGAGTTCGATTTTCATAGTTTCTTGTTCTTTATCAAAATACGTTTAAAGATTTTGTTCCCATTAATAAATATTGCCGAACTCAAGGAATATCCATCGGGAGCATAGGAGCCTAAATTCCCTAAAATCTCAAATTGGTCAGGATTATATTTATCAATAAAAGTAATTGGCACTCCCATTGCACCAGCGTAATCGAGAGGGATATCTTTGGTTTTATCCACATTTATGGCATCGTAGTTATCGTATTTGGGGTATTCGCTTTCGTTGCCATAGTATGTTTTGTAAAGGATTAAATCTTCGTGGCGTTTCTTGGTTTCGATATTAGTAAACCACACAATACCCGAAACCCTTATCATCCCTTCTTTATGGTCAGTATCAGTAGCATAATCAACATAATGTTTGTTTACAAAATGGGCCACACCCCGGTTAAAACCATATCCTAACCAAAGTTTGTTGTCCTTAATCAGTTTGAAAATTTCTTTATAGGTGATTGAATTTTGATTTCCGATAATAATAAACTTCTTATCGTATTCCATCAACTGTGCAACGTATTCGCGAAACAACGAAAAGGGCGGGTTTGTAACCACGATGTCGGCTTGTTTCAATAGCTCGATGCTTTCGCGGCTGCGAAAATCGCCATCGCCTTTAAGGTGTTTGATGCCAATTTCGTCGGGATTGGGGATGTGGTCTCCGTTTTTGTCGCCTGTGTATTCAAGATAAATGGCTTTTTCGGAATTGTTTTCGCTGAACAAATCGGCATTCTGGCTTTTGTAGCAGGTGGCAACCAGTTTTTTAAGCCCCAACTGCTCGAAATTGTACGAAAAATAATGGAAGAAATTACTCACGCGAGGGTCGTCGCAATTGCAAAAAACTACTTTATCCTGAAAATGTGCTTTGTAGTGCCTGAGTTCTTTTTCGATATCGGAAAGCTGGGTATAAAATTCGTCGTTCTTTTCCTTATTTGCCTTTCGCAATGTTTTATTTGAGGATTTGTTTTCCATTTATAGGGTGTTGATTAAAGCTGTAAATCTACAAATTAATGATTGGTTTGTGCTGATAACAGGACAAAGATATAAAGAAAATGAGTTGCACGGGAAGATGTGTTTGGATTGGGGAAATAGGAAATAAAAAAAAATCCCTGCCACACTGTAGCAGGGATTTTTTTATTTACAATCCTATCGCAACGTTCAACCAGCCATCTGCCTAACTACCATCACCATTCGCCGTGCCCATACGTTTCCTTTGCATATAAGCCTTGCAAGTTACAAGCGCGGTGCCCAGCTATTATTTCTCAAACTGTGCCAAAACAGATAAAGCTTTGTTCAATTCATATTCCGATTTCAACAGATTATCCATAGCCGAATTGGCAAACGTAAGCTCCGTTAAATAGTTTATCAATGGGATTTCACCGGCATCGAGGGCTTTTTTCAGCAATACCGCGTTGTTCGACGATTCAATAAGCTTGCGGTACTCAAGTGCTGTTTGCTGAAGGCTAGCTGCTTTCTCAAACTGGATTTTTAACTGGTTGTAGAATTGCAATTTGCTGTCAACCTCCATGCTTTGTAAAGCCAAGGTCTGGGCCTGTGCATATTTCACCGTGTTTTTATTTTCCCACAAAGGAATAGATACACCAACTGTTACGCCCTGAAAATGTTCGCCTACCACCTTTTCGCTCATGTACCCGGCTGATGCTTTAGGAAGCGACAAAGCGCGGTTCAGTTTTTCCTGCTGCATTTTAACTTCAATCTCCTGTTTCAGCCAGAGCAAAGCCGGGTTGTTTTGTTCGGCTTTGGCGTACCACTGATCGAAATCGGCAGGAAGCATTGGCAGTTGAACGGAACTATCATCCAGTTCAACGGCAATTCCTCCATTAAGAGCTGAAAGCTGTTTTAAAACCGTATTTCGCTCGATGCTAAGTGTTTCGACTGCTTTTCTGCTATTCAACAAGTTGAGCTGTGCCTTGTTATGTTCCAAAATGCCGACTTCTCCTTTTTCATACATGGTTTGAAATGCACCAGCAATATTCTGGGCATTGGCAAGCCGTTTGCCATTCTCTTCAATTACAGCGTTGGCATACATGAGGTCGGCACATAAAAGGCGGGCATTGAGCAGGATGTCTTTGCGTTGCCTCTGGTACTCGAAATCAGCCTGAAGGTTGCGCGAATCGGCAATCTGGCGGCGGTAGCCATAAGCTGTAGGAAAATCGAACGATTGTTTTATGTTAATGTCCGTGCGGTTGCCCAATGCATCAGGACTTCCCCAAAGGTAATTGAAACCCACTTCAGGATTTTGAAGATAAACGCCTGTATGGTTACCTAATTTTTCAGCTTCCACGCTTTTGCGCAAAGCCGTAAGGGTGGTGTTGTTCCTTTCGATGTTCGACAATACGCTGTCAACCGTTATTTGCGCTGCAAGCGAAACAGGCAACATGAAAAGAAGGGTACATATTTTTAAGTACTTGTTCATACGTTATCGTTTTTAATAATTCCACGACTGAATAAAATGCTATACACGATTGGCACAATGTAAATATTGAGCAAGGTTGAGGTTAACAATCCACCCAAAATTACCTTTGCCATAGGGCTTTGAATTTCATTGCCTGATAAATCGCCTCTTAGTGCTAAAGGGATAAGAGCCAATGCAGCCGTTAACGCTGTCATTAATATCGCATTTAACCTGTCGGATGAACCCTTTGTTACCGTTTCGTAAAGTCCGATTCCCTGGCTTTGCAATCGCTGGTAATTGGTAATTAACAGGATACCATTTCGGGTAGCAATGCCAAAGAGTGTGATAAACCCAATTATTGCCGGAATGCTCAACACGCCTGAGGTGAAATAGATTGAAAATACACCACCAATCAAGGCCAAAGGCAAGTTAAGCAATACAACGCCTGCCAGTTTGAAGTTTTTAAATTCCTGGAAAAGAAGCAGGAAGATGATCAGGATTGCAAGTATGGAAGTGATGAGCAATGTTTTTGAAGCATTTTCCTCACTTTCAAATTGTCCGCCATATTCAACCCGGTATCCTTCGGGAAATGTAATTTTATCATTTACATTTTTCTGAATTTCCTGAACAACGCTGCGAATATCGCGGCCCGAAACATTGGCAGAAACAACCACTTTACGCTGAACGTTTTCCCTGCTTATTGAACTAGGGCCTGTAACCGATACAATTTCTGCTATCTGCTCCAGGGGAACTTTCTTGCCGTCGTGCGTATCAATAAGTGCCGAACGGATACCATCCATTGTTTCGGTGTAGTCCTTGTTAAGCCGTAAAACGAGATCGAACCTTCGTTGCCCTTCGTAAATATCGGATAGCTTTTCGCCGCCAAAAGACACGTCGATGAACTCATTGAACTGTTCAACCGTAATTCCATACTGGGCCAACATATCGCGGTTTGCCCGGATCTGGATTTGTGGTATTTCAACCTGCTGATCCACATTTACATCAACCAATCCTTCAACACCCGCGATGGCATTTTTTATCTCATTGCCGATAGTGAACATTTTATTGAGGTCGGTTCCAAACACTTTTATGGCAATGTTAGCCCTTGTTCCCGAAATCATGTGATCGATACGGTGGCCTAAGGGTTGCCCTACCGTAGCGGCAATACCCGGAACACCAGCAATCTTTTTGCGCACATCGGCCATAAATTCATCGCGGCTTCGATCTTTTAGAGTGAAGCTAACATCTACCTCGGCACTGTTTACCGTCTGCGAGTGTTCGTCCAGTTCGCCACGGCCTGTGCGACGGGCGGTACTTGCTATTTCAGGGATTGAAAGCAATTCGGTTTCAATCAGGTTGCCCAAGCAGTTGCTTTCTTCCAATGATGTGCCCGGCTTGCAAACAACGGATAGCGTTAAAGAGCCTTCGTTAAATTCGGGAAGGAAACTGCGACCCATGGTTGAATATAGTATGAGCGAAACAATAAAAAGCCCGAGCGACGTGAATACTACCGCCCGTTTGTGTTTCAAGGCCCAGCCAAGCGATTTTTGGTAATATTCGGTGAGTTTTCGGGTAAGCCATTTATCCTTTTCATTTTTCGCCAGGTATTTATCATCCGAAAGGAGCATTTTACACAACAAAGGGGTGAGCGTCATAGCTACCACCAGCGAAAGGAACAAGGAAACTATAAAAGAAATTCCAAGGGGTATCAGCATGCGTCCCTCCATTCCCGAAAGGAAAAACAGAGGGAGAAACGCCACGATTATTATTAGCGTTGCGTTAATGATGGATGCCCTAACTTCTTTGGATGCTTCGAATACAACCTGAAATGCACTTAGCCGGTTTTCAATTGGAAGCTGCCGGTTCGCCCGAAGCCGTTTATACACATTTTCTACATCTATAATTGCATCGTCAACCAACACGCCTATTGCAATAGCCATTCCGCCCAAACTCATGGTGTTGATATTTAAACCTAGGAGTTTCATTACAATGATTGATCCCAGCAACGAAATAGGGATAGCCAGCAATGAAATAATGGTTGTACGGAAACTTCCCAGAAAGAGGAAAAGGATAATTATAACGAATATGGCACCTTCGATCAGCGCGTTTTTGACGTTATTAACGGAGGTTTCAATAAAATCGGCCTGACGGAATATTTTTGTATCTAATTTAACATCAGGAGGCAATGTTTTCTGTATGGCTGAGAGGTTTTCCTCAATACGCCGTGTTAAATCGAGGGTGTTTGCATTAGGTTGTTTAGAAACGGAAATGATAACGGCGGGTTTTGCATTTTCGGCAGCATAGCCCATTTTTATTGCACTTCCAATCTTCACTTCAGCAAGATCAATAATTTTTACCGGCCTGCCATTTACTGATTTAATGTATGAGTTACCCAATGCTTCAATATCGGCAGTCCGGGCAATACCTCGTACCACATACTCATTGCCGTATTGCCGTAAAGCGCCCCCAGAGGAGTTTTGGCTTATGCCCTTACAAACACCGGCCAATTCGTTCATAGAAACTTGGTAATGTTTCATCCTTTGCGGATCGGCAAGTACCTGGTATTGTTTGTAGTCGCCGCCAATAATAGTAACCTGCGAAACGCCTCCTGTTGCCAATAGCAAAGGTTTAATATTCCAATCAGCTATGGTGCGCAGATCCATCATGCTTGTGCTATCAGCCTGCAAACCAAGGAAAAACATTTCGCCCATCACACTCGACTGTGGAGCTAGTAAAGGCTGCCCAACACCAAGTGGCATTTGCGAAGTAACGCTGATGAGCTTTTCGCTCACTACCTGCCGGGCTTTAAAAATATCGGTTCCCCAATCAAATTCAACCCACACGAAGGAGAAACCCTGCGATGAAGCCGAACGCACCCTGCGTACATCGGTAGCGCCGTTCATGGCCGTTTCGATTGGGAAAGTAACCAAACGCTCCACTTCTTCCGAAGCCATTCCGTGGGCATCGGTCATTACAACAACCGTAGGCGCTGTGAGGTCGGGGAAAACATCCACGTCCATGTTGCTTGCCGTTCGGTAACCTACAACCATCAGGACGACCGCACACAACAGGACAAAGAACTTGTTGTTGAGCGAGAATTTTATAATATTGTTCAGCATAGTTTCTTCGTCTTAGTGTACATGTCCTGAATGAGCATCTAACGTACCGGTAGCCTGTGCAAGCTTAATGAGTGTTGCGCCTTTGGTAACTAAGCGTTCATTTTCGGATAATCCCTTTAAAATTTCAGTTCGCAGCCCATCGGTAGCACCGGGAAAAACTTCGCGTTTCTCGAAAAGTTCAGGGTTAATCTGCACATAAACAAAGTAATTGCCCTGTTCTTCGAGCAATGCCTCGTTAGGGACTGTTATTGCCCGGGTGTTGGTGGTAGTTTTGAGATACAATTCAACAAAACCACCTGAAATAAAGCTCCCTTTGTTATCAATCTGAAGAGTAACTGGGATTAAATAATTGTCGGTGTTGGTGTTGCGTCCGTACGACAATACTTTACCGTTCAATTCGGCGAGGGTGTAAGCCTGGTTGTTGTGAAGGGTGCGTATGTTTGCATTGGTAATGTTACCTAAAACCTGGGCATATTTTTGCTGAACTTCGGCATGTAAAACCAGCGTTTTATTTTGCGAAATACTTACAATGGGTTGACCTGCTTCAACATATTGTCCATTCCGGACAAAAAGCTGTTTTACGAAACCACTCATGGGGCTGCAAACGTTCTGCCCTTTCGCACTGAAATTGGTATTCAGGTTATTGTAAATGGCTTTGGTATTTTCGTACTGGTTTTTTGCGGCTATCAAATCTTTGTCCGAAACAATTTTATCTTTAGCAAGTTCCTTCATCCTTTCGTAATCGGCTTTTGCTTTTTCGTAATTGTTCTGTGCTTCCAGAAAGCGTACTGCAGAATTATTTTCAGCCATGCCACTTCCCGAAATGGAGAACAGCACCTCACCGGACGAAACGCTTTTTCCTTCCAGAACATTACCTGAGGAGAACATTAACATGCCGCTGGTTTTGGCTGAAACCATTATTTCATCGCCCTGCGCCGACTGAACCTGGGCAGTAGTTTTAATAACCTGTCCAAAGGGTTCGGATTTAGGCATTTCCGTTGCAAAATCAACTTTCCATGATTGCTCCTTTGTAAATATGGCAGCAAAAGGCGATGTTTTCACCAGAGCCTGGGCAGCTTTATCGGCATCTTCTTCCTTAGCAAAAACCATGATTTCCGAAACCACCAATTGTGATTTCCCTTTATCATTCGCAATATCATAGAATATCTGGCCCTTGCCGGGAGTTAGGGGTGTAATGTCGAAAGCGTAAATGCCCTTACGGGTTGGCTGTGCGAGTTGTTGTGAAACTTCTTTGCCTTCAATTACCAAACGGATTGTTATGCTGCCACTTATTACTGCGTTAAATCCGGGAAGGTGCGTAAAATGCGTAAGCACACGCGATGTTTTGCCAACAACAAAAGGAGCAGCTTCGGCAAAAACCTCATAGTCCGGATTATAGGATGTTAATTTTAGACTTACCTCATTATGCGAGGCAGCTTCAGTGGCATTGTGTTCTGCATCCTTGTTTTGCGAACAAGAGGATATTAGTGCCGCAACTATGGCTATGATGGAAATGATTTTTTTCATACTACATTTTCTTATTTCTTATAAGTTCACTCATTTTGATGTGTGCCAAACAAATGTCAAACTACTGATATGCAGAAGCATATACGAAGCATGTTTGATCAGTATTGTTGATTATGGGTTTGTTGTTTGAATGGAAAGACTAACAGCACCGCTTTATAGGCACTGCTACTATAAGAATCAAACAATTTTGCGAAAACTACGCAACAGGAGGGCCACGGAACTCAATAAACTGGAATAATCGAAAACAGGTTTGTGCCCGATACTCAAAATGTCGGAATAATGCGGATTCAGGAATATAATGATATTGATCAGTATTCAGGAAGGCTGAAAATAAAAGGCCGGAAGCAGGATGGCCATGGAAAGATGACAAAAGGGGTGCCAGGGATTCGTTTCTTAAAGCACCTGTACGAATAACAACAGTTTGTTCTAAAACACAATGCTTTGCCGCACTGCCATCGTGATGATATGCTTTACAAAATGGTGTTAAGCAATCATGCTCGTGGTTATGAGAAACAACCTCGTTTACAAACCCACAAAATTTGATATGATGGTGATGCGGTATAATGGTATGACCCACCAGAATGAAACCGGCAAGGAACAAAAAACATATTGATAATGTTCTTTTTACCATTTGTTTGAGTTGAGAAGGCAAAAATAGGTAAATTTTGTGTTTTAAATCAACCTATTCAAAATCTGTAGAGAAATCCCGGGAAGCTTATGAAACTTATAAACTAGACTTAAACGATAATTATCGTGCTAATTGGAATTAACTTGGCGTAAATGCTGGTACAAGTGGCTTTTTGAAATAGTAACTTTATCAGTCAATTATTTTTTGTTTGATGAAGTTGATCTGGAACACCGTCAAAGATTGGTATTTTCATTTGCTTTCCATATTTTACAGTGTTTAGGCACCCCTCTCATTTTTTCAGGGAGAGCGGATGGGGTGTGGTTTTTGAGGAGAAAAGCTTACTCAATCTAAAACTGGCAAATCTATATGGACTTAAAGTAAAACAAGCATAAATCTGCTTTTGTAATAGCCACTTAATCTGTGATTTAAATTTAATTAGATGAATTGTCGCCAAATTAATAAAGTATATCCCTTTTCTAAAAAACTTTAATTGTCTAACATCGGTTGCCATGTATCCAAAAGGGTTAAAAGCTTTCGCCTTAAAACCGTGCTTGCATTAAATTGGAACACTTAAATTACTGCTTAATTTTTAGGGAAATAGAAAGTCCGTTCTTCTAATCGCCATATACTAATTCGATATACCTTTGCGGTATAATATACGAAAGCGATATGAAAACAGTATCATTAAAAATTGACGATTCTATTTTCGGGGAAACAGAAAAAATTCTTTCCTGCATCAAGAAATCAAGGAACCGATACATCAACGAGGCAATCGAATTTTATAACCGCACCCATCAACAATCGTATGCCCAATTACAGCCAACATCGCAAAAGATGCTGATATTTTAAGGGTTCATCTTACGAAAGGGATGGCGAATTTATCAGAGGATTGCGATGTTATGATTGACCAAATCAGGGCAATAGACAATAAAAGGTTACAGAAAAAAATCGGCAACCTTCCATCACATTTAGCAGGTGATGTAAAAGAAAACATTGCAATCTTGCTCGATTTGGAATAATTTATTGGCTGGTTGTTGAAGTGCCTCCCCAAGCATTTAGATACTGAATGAATACAATAAAATACACATTGATTCAAAAAAAAAACTGAAAAAATATTGTTGGCATTTCGCCATTATAAAGTTAAAACCTAAAAGATGATCACACTCACCAACAAAATCGTTAACCCTGCCGCAAGGCAAAAAGCCATCGAGCGTTTCCGCGAAAAAGGCATAGTGTTGCCAACTTTTGCACAAATGCGTAACCCGGAACTTGTTCCCGAAAAAATCAAAACACAACTGAAAACCATTGGATTGTGGGACCTTCACCCGGCAAACCTTTTCAGGATTACCTGGAAAAACCAACCGATAGCCAAAGGTGGGCTTTATGGAAAAGTGAATTATCTTGAAATCCCATCCGAAATTACAGGTGTCAAAACGCGCATAATTCTACTTGTCGGCAAATATTTTCCAACTGGAGCGCACAAAGTTGGTGCAGCTTACGGTTGCCTTGCTCCACGCATACTCACCGGCGAATTTGATCCAACCTACCATAAAGCTGTTTGGCCGTCAACCGGAAACTATTGCCGTGGCGGTGCTTTCGATTCCCATTTAATGGGCGTTACAGCCGTTGCCATACTTCCCGAAGAGATGAGCAAAGAGCGTTTTTCGTGGCTCAAAGAAATTGGTGCTGAAGTAATTGCAACCCCGGGTTGCGAATCGAACGTGAAGGAGATTTACGATAAATGCTGGGATATTCGCCGCAACCGCAAGGACTGTGTGATTTTCAACCAGTTCGATGAATTTGGAAATCCTTGCTGGCATTATAACGTTACCGCTCCGGCCATAGAAGAAGTTTTCAATTCGGTAAAATCGCCCAAAGGTCAAATGGCTGCTTATGTTTCGGCAACCGGTTCGGCAGGAACAATCGGTGCAGGCGATTACCTGAAAAAGCAATTCCCTCACATGAAAATTGTTGCTTCCGAAGCTTTGCAATGCCCCACGTTGCTGAACAATGGTTTTGGTGGCCACCGCATCGAAGGAATTGGCGACAAACATGTTCCATGGGTTCATAACGCGAAAAATACCGATGTGGTAACTGCAATTGATGACGAAGATTGTATGCGGATTTTCAGGCTTTTCAACGAGCCGGAAGGAAAAAATTACCTGAAATCATGTGGCATTGAAGCTGAACTCATCGAACAACTTGGGTTGCTGGGTATTTCGGGGGTTGCAAATATACTGTCGGCGATAAAAACCGCAAAGTATTACGAAATGAATGGCGATGATGTGATTTTTAGCCTTGCAACGGATTCGGCCGAAATGTATGGTTCGCGCCTCGAAGAACTGAATGAGGAAAAAGGTGCTTATACAAGCTTACAGGCTGCAAAAGATATGGAAAAATGCCTTTTCGGACAGGCAACCGATCACCTGAAAGAACTCAGTTATTATGACCGCAAAGCCATACATAACCTCAAGTATTTTACCTGGATCGAACAGCAGGAAAAAGACCTCGAAGACCTGAACCAACTTTGGAACGATCGCGAAATCTGGTCGCAGCAGCTTCAACAAGCAGAACGTTGGGATGAAATGATAAATGAATTTAATGAAGAAACGGGTGTCCTGAAAAGGATGTAAAATCAATTTGAAAATGTGGGGATTTGAAAATTGAAAATGAAAAAATCCACCAAAGCTTTCCGGTTGAACACATTTTAATTTTGGGGTTATTATGAGTCAAAAATTTGTTTACCAATGCTCCGATTGCGGACTTGAAATCCCTGCCGGTGAAATTATCTACCTATGCCCTGTTTGCAGTGCTAAACAACAGCCAAACCAGCCTCCGCTTGGTGTTTTAAAAGTGGTTTACAACTTCCTGGTCCTGAATAAACCTACTTTTCGGGAGCTTGTAGAGGAGAAATTCTTGCAAATTCTCCCCATTCACGAGCTGAAAAGTTTACCGAATTTGCGCATTGGCACTACACCTCTGTATGAAGTAGATTCACTCGATGGCCATACTAATGATTTTGAACTTTACCTGAAAGACGATTCACAAAACCCTACTTTTTCCTTTAAGGACAGGGCTTCGGCATTGGTTTCAGCTTTTGCAAAAGAAAATGGGATTGATACCATTGTGGCTGCTTCCACAGGAAATGCCGGTTCGTCTTTGGCTGGTATTTGTGCAGCACAAGGGCAAAAAGCTGTGATTTTTGTTCCGTCCACGGCTCCGAAAGCCAAGCTTACACAGATAATGATGTACGGTGCAACGCTTGTTCCGGTTGATGGGAATTATGATCTTGCCTTCGACCTGAGTATCGAAGCGACAAAACGCTTTGGATGGTACAATCGGAACACAGCTTACAACCCGCTTACTATTGAAGGAAAGAAAACGGTTTCTTTCGA
>CAJAXK010000227.1 GCA_903946925.1 uncultured Bacteroidales bacterium
GGTTCATCCAACTTGTCGTAAATAATGCTGTCCAAGGTTTGTTCGGAAGTGCTGCCCCAAAAGCAATATTCAGCGTTGAGGATACTATCAGCTTCGTTTTTGAAAGACTGAAAACTGCCATTAAAACCAATATTGTTGAACTGTAAAAGCCCTTGTGGGCTATCTTTAATTTGGAAGGAAAAATCGGAATTATAGAAAATCGTATTGTGAACAAAACTATTGCTTGCCGAATTGTGGGAACTGTCGGGTTTAATTAGTGCCCCACCTTTGTTGAAATTCATGCTGTTGTATGAAATACTGTTGAAGGAAGAACCCGCCGTTAGCGTAATTGCATTTTGGGTGTTGCGCGAAAACAGGTTCTCTGTAATCGAATTGTTTTTCGATTGCCAGCAAATTATCCCGTTGCGGTTATACACGAAAAAGTTGTTGTGTACATTGTTGTAAGCCTGGAAAAGCTTAATGGCATCTTTGTTCCCGTTAAATATATTTCCTGAAATGCTGTTGTATCCAGGCCCGTTATTACTGTAATTGCCAATATGCAACCCAATGTTGCAGGCGGATATAGTGTTGTTGCTTATTATATTGTTTTGCGAATGGGTGGCATCGCTATTTATAAAAACGCCTACATCGTTGCATTTTGAAATGGTGTTGCCATAAATATTGTTTCCCGAATTATAATATCCTTGGGCTATAAAAATGGCAAAGTTGCACTGATCAAAAGTACAGTTGCGGATTGTGTTGTAACCCGATTCCAAAATATTGATCCCAAAAGCACATTGTTCAATCAATGAATTCTCGATCAGCAGGGTTGAATATTGATCCAATGTAACGGAGTAATCCGCTTTGCTGATGATGGAGTGGGATAATACGGAACCCGAAATGTAGGTACTATCGTCGTAAGAGCTTTTTGCTTTGTTGAATACAATCCCGCTCCATTGCCCCATACCAGTGTTTTCGTTACGTGCCGTAAATTTGATTTTTTGTTCGTGAGTGCCTTGTGCTATGAGTGTGCCGTTGCTAATCAATCCAGTGGCCGATTCAAAGAATAGTTCGACACCGGGAAGTATGGTGAGGGTAACACCGATAGGGATTTTAAGATCCTGAGTAACAATATATGGGTTATTGGCAGGAGAATAGGTGGCATCGGCTTTGAGTTCGCCCCCTACATACACCTGGCTCGTGGAAGGCATGGCCAAGCACAACAGCAAGATAAAAAGAGCTGCACCTGAAATAGCCGTACCGTTGAATAGTGTTTTCCCCACCTGTTTTTGTTTAATTATGTCCCTAAATGCCACACAGTATCACAATGTCATTTCTTTAGCATTTTCCCGTTAAAGTTAAAATGAAACCGTTAGCCTGAATAACTTAAAATTTGAAGTATGCAGCCAATTTCAGTCCGATAAGGCTGTACCGTTTATCAACCGGCAAAGTTTTGTATTGTTCGGTTGTTTGATTGTAATAAGTGGCTTCGGCCAACATACCGGTTCGTCTTGTAAATGGAAACGATGTTCCAAGCCCAACATTCCATGAGAAAAGCATGGGATTAAGATCAGACGTTTTGGTTTCAACCACTTCATGTATCCCGTCAGGATTAATATGCACTGCATCAACCGAAAGCAGGAATGAGAGGTTTATTCCAGCTTTTGCATACATATCGAAAGCTTTACGTTTCCAGAAACTAAATTTTACCGAAAAAGGAACATTTATATACCGGTAAGTATTAGTGCCCTGAAAGGTGTAATTTTTTACATCTTTCGGAATCCAGGTTGAATCGGCAATTACATAATGCGGAACCATTACACCGCCTTCGTTTGTATAAAAAGTATCGCCAATGGAAACCTGATAGTATCCACCGGATTCGATGAAATAGGAATAATCGAACTTTTCGCCAAGCCGTGTGAAACCTATTCCCGTTTGCATCCCCAATCGCGAATAGTCGAAACCTGCCTCAAAACCAAACGAATATTTACCAATACTTCCTGAATTGGCGTTATCCATTAAAGCCACAAAGCCATCATCTTGGGGCGAATTGCTGCTGAAAGTTGCCTGCCCTGTTAACAGTTCGAAATACATACCGGAAGAAAAAACAGCTTTACCTGATTGCTGGTTTGTGCCTGTATCGCCAACCAAGCCAGGATTGATTTTGTTGGAACGGGCAATTGCTGCATTTTCGACAAACACTGTATCAACAATACGCACTGTATCAAAATATGTAACCGGCACATTGTGAAAAACAGTATCGGTTTTTTGTATCAACAATGTATCGAGCTGATAAACAAAAACGGTATCGGGGTTTTTCCTGGGTGAAATAACCTTTGGCTTACCTGTGATTAAAGTTTGGTTTGGCTCAAGTTGTACAACCGGAGCACTGCTTCTGTAAATCACTATTTGGTTACCGATTTCGCGAAATGAAATGGAAGGGTCGGGGAACAATTGTTTCAGCACTTCGCGTAGTGGGAGGTTGCTGAATTTAGCGCTTATGTGCCGCTCGGCAAGTACAAGTTCGGGGTTATACGAAAATTTGACCCCAGTTTTGCTGCCTATAGCACGCAACACATCGGGCAATGGGATATCGGTAAAAGTGAAGGAGGTTTTTTTATTGAGGAAAGTTGTTTGTTGAGCAAAAACAACATTGCCCTGAAACAGGATAAAAGCAATGAAAACTATAAAGGGAACCGGATAATGTACTTTGCCGGGCATGTTTCGGATTTGGATTAACCTGTTACTGTTTAACCAGGTAATCTTTTCCGTTATGTGTAAATTGAAGTTTGTGAACCAAACTGAGCACTTCGAGCACCGAATCGAGAGATTCGTTGTCGAATGTAGCTGTAAGTTTTAACTGGGAAAGTTTTACGTTTTCAGTGTGGAATTTTACATCATACTTATCACCGATAACATCCATAACTTCATCAAGAGGGGTTTCGTTAAAAACCAAAACGCCTGTTTTCCAACTGATAAAATTAATATCATCGTTTGCTATTTTAGCCAGCTTGTGGGTGGTACGGTTATAAATACCTTTTTCGCCCATTTTTAATATTATCTGGCCTAAAATAGAATTGTTTTCATCCACATGATAAAAAAGAACTGTCCCTGAGTTCACCACAACTTCAGTTATTCCGGATTCGGGATA
>CAJAXK010000228.1 GCA_903946925.1 uncultured Bacteroidales bacterium
AAACGCAGGGGTTATTTCGCATGTAAATTGTTACGGCAACAATAATGGTTCGGTTAATGTTTCTGTTTCTGGCGGAACAACAAACTATAATTACGCTTGGTCAACCAACCCTGCACAAACGGCTGCGCTGGCAACCGGGCTTACCACTGGCACTTATTCGGTAACGGTTACGGATGGAAATGGTTGTTCGGCCACTTCGTCAGCGACTATAAACCAGCCAAACGCATTAACTGCCGCAGCTTCGGTTGTAGCAAACGTTAGTATTTACCAAGGCTCCGATGGTTCGGTAACCGTTTCGTCAGGTGGCGGGACAACTGATTATTCATACAAATGGTCCACAAACCCCCAACAAACCACACAGGCAGCTACCGGTTTAAGCGCTGGCACCTATTGGGTTACAGTTACCGATGCAAATTCATGTACGGTCACCTCAAGCATTGCAATTACCCAGCCAACACCTCCAAGTACACAGGTTAATACTGTCCTTGTTACGAATGTTGGCAGTACACAGGCTGAAATCAACTGGACCAGAGGAGACGGTGATGGAAGTGCCGTGTTTATGATTCAAGGCACTACAGACTTGGCTCCACCAACCAACAATGTTAACTATACTCCAAATCCTGTTTTCGGAAGCACAGGTTCGAAAGTTGGCTCAACCGATTGGTTCTGCGTTTTCGATGGCACAGGGACAAATGTTATCGTTACAGGCCTGGATCCGTCAACTCAATACAGGGTTCACATCTGCGAATATAAAATAGGGTCGAAAACTTACAATACAAGTGCTTCAACGCAAAACCCTGCCAACTTTACCACATATAGTGCTTTGGAAGCTACTGCTTCAATTGTCGAAAATGTGAGTTGCAATGGGTTAAGCAATGGTACTGCCACAGTTTCGGCTTCGGGAGGAAACCCAAGCTATGAATATTTGTGGTCAACGGTTCCGGCACAAACGGCGCAAACTGCAACAGGTTTATTGGCGGGAACTTATACCGTTACCGTTACCGATGGGGTTTCGGCAACCATTACCTCCAGCGTTGAAATTACACAACCCGATGTGCTCGAAGCCACTGCAACTGTTACAAAGGCAATTACCTGCCACCAGGGTTCGAATGGGGAAATTACAGTAAGTGTTAGCGGAGGCACAACATTATATTCCTACGCATGGTCAACCTCGCCAGTACAATCGGCGGTTACCGCAACCGGCCTTTCGGTTGGTACCTATTCTGTTACCGTTACCGATGTCAACGGCTGCACGACAACTTCCTCAACATCCATAACACAGCCCATACAATGGTGGCCTGAACTTACTGGGCCAACTCCGGTTTGCCAAAATTCCACAAGCAATGTTTATACCACCGACTTGGGCATGACAAAATATACGTGGCTTGTTTCGACAGGAGGTACCATTACTTTCGGCGGGACGGGCGCGGATAATACTGTAACCATTACCTGGACTGATTCCGGTCCTCGAACGGTAAGAGTGAATTACACAACCCCGGATCCGGCTGGCTGCGTGGCTGTTGCACCGAAAGTGAAAAATGTGATGGTAAATGTTGCGCCAACTCCCGCAATTACTGGCGAAGCCAACGTAACACAGAGCCAGGTAGTAACCTACGAAACTGCCCACAACCCTGGCAACACCTACACCTGGAACGCCAGCCATGGTAACCCCGAACTTTGCTTCCCTTACCGGAATTGTCTGACGCTAACCTGGGATTTCCCATGTGGCATTATAAACCCGGGCTATGTAAGGGTTACGGAAACCAATGTTACAACAGGTTGCTCCACAACGGTTACGAAGTGGATTACGATTACGCCGTAACTTAGCTATTTATCTAATTTTGAGCAATTCAATTGCCCTGACCTTTAGGTCAGGGCAATTGATAAACATTAATTTACAAAGTTTCTGTTTCTGAAAAAGTCGCTCAGCGACCAGCTTTCACAACAGTTACAAAATGGATAACGATTGTGCCCTAACCTGGTTATTTGGAAATATCAGAAGCAGCCAAAATTATTGTCCAAAACAAACACTGTCGGGGTGACCGAAAAAGTGGAACCGACACACACTCAAAAAAACATCTTCAAGGCTTGAAAAAAACACTTGAAGGATTCATTTATGATTCTACTCCGAAAAGTCTTTTTTTGCCACCAAGGCACAAGCCTCTAATTTTGAGAACATTCCGAAAAGTCTTTTTTCGCCACAAAGGCACAAAGCCTCTAAGGTTCACAAAGTTTATAGTACTGATTAACAATACTCTGTGCACCTCTTTGTTCTCTGTGCTGCTTCGGCAGGCTCAGCACATCGCTCAGTGGTTTTCTTTTTTTTAGGGTTTTCGGAGTGTACATATTTATTAATCAACAATTTCACATTAAATAATTGCTAATCCCCAATAACCACTAACTATTTCCCATTAACCATTAACTATTTCCCATTAACCAATAACTAATCCCCAATAACCATTAACTATTTCCCATTTCCCATTAACTATTTCCCAATAACCATTAACCAATAACTATTCCCCATTAACCATTAACCACATCACAATTCTTTCCTGAAAACCCTGAACCTTTTTAATACCGGTATTTTCAAACGTTCCATTTCGGAACGCATTTTAAGGTTTGTTTCAAGTATCAGATGGGTTTCCACATCCTTATAGCCTGCTGCCCTTGCAGATTCAATCAGGCTGATGCCCATAACCACCTCAAGTCCTGTGCCTTGGTAATCGCGACGGATCGCTCCAAGCATCAAATCCAATTGTTTTGTTTTCCTCGATTCGTACAATATTTGAAAAATCCCTATTGGGAATAAATGGCCTTTCGATTTTTGAATCCCAATTGTAAGGTTTGGAATTGCTACCACAAAGGCAACAACCTCACCTGCTTTTTTAATTATCTTTACAAAACTTGGATTTATAATTGGGAGGTAACGCGAGGCAAGTTCCTGAATTTCGGTGTCGGACATGGGCACAAAGCCATACAAATGCCCGTAAGTTTGGTTCACCAACTGCAAAACCGGTACTATATATGGTTTTAACTCCTTGCGTGAGGTAAATTCGATCAATTCGGAACTGATGCTGAAATTAGAGCGTTTTTGGATTCGGTAATACAATTCGGGAAGGGCCAGATTTACAGGGAATTTATACGTCATGCAATCTACTTCTTTCCCAAAACCCTCATTTTCAACTAATTTAACAATATACGGAGGGTTACAAGCCGAATCAATCAAGGGCAAATGTTCGAAACCTTCGATCAGCAAACCTTGAATATCTTTATCTGAAAAACCAAAAGGCCCAACAATCAGGTTTTTCCCTTTCTGTTTCGCCCAATTCTGGATAAATTCAAATAAGTTATGGGCAACTCTCTGATCGTCAATACAATCTAAATATCCAAAACGCGCCGAATTTTCTTTCCGCAATAAATTGTACGTTTTATGGATAATGCCCATAATCCTGCCAACAGGTTTTCCACCTTGTACGGCAAGAGCCATTATAGTATCGCAGGAATCGAACTGATGGTTTTTCTTTGGGTTGAAAAAATTCCAATCGTCGGCATAAATAGTTGGCATCCAATTATTTTCGCCTTTATGGAGTTTAGCAGGCAAATGGATAAAAGTCCGTAATAATTTTCGGGAATTTACTTCTATAATATCAACTTCCATGCTTTGGTTTGTTTTAGGATACAGGCTTTGGTTTCCTAAAGTGCTTTCTGGTACACCCTGAATTTTTTTAACAGAAATCCGCCATATCGCTTAAACTCCGCCATCATTTCAAGGTTTTCTTCCATAACAACGTGTGTATCAACGTATATCATACCTCGTTTAATAGCCGAATTGATGGTTGATAATGTGAAATATAAATCCAGTCCACGTTTCTGGTGATCGGGAACCACTGCACCAAGCATAAAAGTAAGGGATTTGGCCGATTTCATAGCCCTGAGGATATGGATCAAACCAAATGGGAACAAACGGCCTTTAGCCTTTTGCATGCCTTTATACATATTGGGCATACTGATCATAAAGGCAATTACACGGTCTTCTTTTGCAACAATTTTAACGAAATCGAGATCAATAACGGGCAAGTATTTTTTTGCCAATTCCAGCATTTCAATCTCATCCATGGGGACAAACCCATATATTTCGCCAAACGATTCGTTCATTGCCCTGAGAACCGGGACTATCCACGGCTTTAACTGCCTTTTATTTTTGAATTCAAGAAATTCGTAATCTTTACGGGCTGTAATCCTATCGTATATTTTATACATTGATTCAGGCAGAGGGTTGGCCAAAGGATAACGGTAGAGGACGCAGTCCAATTCCTTTGTAAACCCTTCGTTCTCAACTAATTTAGGCATGTACTCATAATTGCATGCACTATCAATAACCGGTTCGTGTTCAAATCCTTCGATTAGTAAACCTTGTGGTTCACGGTCGGTAAATCCGAAAGGCCCAACAATTTTAGTCATCCCTTTTTCACGGCCCCAGTTTTCAATCTCTGTAATAAGCTCATGCGCAACGGCTTGATCGTTATAGGTTTCTATAAAACCAAACCGCACGTTTTTCACATCATTCATTTGGTTGTACTGCCGGTTGATGATACCCATAACCCTCCCAACCAAAACGCCATCCTTGTATGCAAGTATAAGCCTGTGGTCGCAAACGCTGAACGAGTGGTTCTTTTTGGGGTCAAAGAAAATTTTCTCGTCCATATACAAGGGAGGCAACCATTGTTCGTGCCCCTTATGTATTTTTTCAGGGAGGTGGATAAAGTCGTGGTATTCTCTTTTGGTAGAAACATCCTTCAGTACTATTGCCATAATTCCGTCCTTACAATGTTAAAAAATGTATTTGCTCCATCGCTGCTCCTTGTCAAATCAATATTAACGTAAACCAGTGTATCTATAAGTAGAACTGATTGTTATACCATAATTTTGGCTTGGCAAACCATAAGAAGCGTTTATTTATTACAGTTTTGTGAACGCAATATTAAGAAAATATTATTAAAAAGCAGCCTTTGGATGGCAAGTGATTCAAAACCAAATGTTGAAAATTGATGCAAATAGCAGTTAATCAGCAATATAAAATATTTATATTATTGCATTTAAAACAACTCCTCGATTTTTTGGTTTAAAACCATACTTTTGCAAATTAAACATTTAGAAACCACATGAACATACAATACATTGGGGAACACCTGCTGGCCGGATATTTGGGCCGGATATTTATTTGGGCCAGTTTTTTATCGCTCACAATTTCAGCCGTCCTATACATTTATGCCATCAACAAGCCTAAAAAGCAGGCGTTTTTCAGCAAACTGGCAAGCAATTTTTTTTGGTTTCATTTCATAGCCCTGCTTGGGGCCATAGCATCATTGTACTACCTTATCGGCAACCATTATTTCGAGTATTCGTATGTATATCAATACTCATCGGTTGATATGCAAAAGAAGTTTATAATCTCCTGTTTTTGGGCTGGCCAGGAAGGCTCCTACTTGGTTTGGGCATTTTGGCAGGGTATTATTGGCCTAATGTTGCTGCGCTCGCTCAAGGATTGGAAAAACTGGGTGATGCCGGTATTTGCAACCGGACAGTTTTTCCTGATTTCGATGGTTTTGGGGCTGGACTTAGGCAGTTTCAGCATTGGAGGAAGCCCTTTTGAATTATTGCGGAATATGCCATCCAGTAGCGGCGAAGAATTTTTTAAAGACCCAAATTATTTGAAATTCCTTACCGATGGCAACGGGCTTAACCCTTTGCTCGAAAATATTTGGATGATAATCCATCCACCATCACTTTTCCTTGGTTATGCAGTAGCAATTGTGCCGTTTAGTTTTGCTATTGCATCGCTTTGGCGAAAGGAATACCATTCGTGGCTAAAGCCAGCTATTCCCTGGACCATTGCCGCTGTTTTAACATTAGGAATCGGCATTATACTTGGCGGACGTTGGGCTTACGAATCACTTACCTTCGGAGGTTTCTGGGCCTGGGATCCGGTTGAAAACGCATCGCTCGTTCCATGGCTGCTGTTGATTGCAGCCCTTCACAGCATGATAATTACTGCCAAAAGGTTCAACACGTATGCAACCACTTATTTTTTAACAATATTGGGTTGGTTCTTCGTGATGTATGCCACTTATTTGACCCGCAGCGGGGTACTTGGCGAAACATCCGTACACTCTTTCGGGGCAAATGCATTATCAACACAAATGGTAATTTTCACAGCACTTTTTCTAATCCTTCCATCTATATTTATACTTGTAAGGAGAAAAAGCTTCGCTAAAAAAGAAAGCGACGAAGTAATGACCCGCGAATTTTGGATGCTCATTGGAGCAATTGTGGTCCTTCTTTCGGCATTTCAAGTTATAGCAACCACTTCTATACCAGTTTTTAATAAAATATTCGGTACCGAAATTGCGCCTCCAATCGATAATATCAACTTTTACAATACATGGCAAATGCCCTTCGCAATTGTAATTGCTTTAGGTATTGCAATTAGCCAGTATTTGTGGTACGGTTCAAACGATGTAAAGAAATTCCTGAAAAGTATATCAATTGCCACAGTAATTGCTCTTGTGCTTACAGTATTGATTGCCTGGGGCGACCATATTACCGGAACAAGCCGTTTAGTACTGCTTTTCAGTATTTTATTGGGATCGGTTGTTTCAGTTGATTTTGTGATCCGTTATGTAAAGAAAACATCCAATGTTGCTGGTGCCCTTTCGCATGTTGGTTTTATGCTTTTCTTGTTGGGGGTTGTGCTTGCATTCAGCAATTCGCAGGTTATTTCAATCGAATCATCACCCAATGGCGCTGATTCCGAAACGCGCGATAATATTATCCTGGTAAAAGGAATTGGTAAGCCTATGGGCAGATATATGGTAACTTACACCGATGCCAATACAATTGGTCGCGAAACCTTTTATCAAGTTGATTTTGTGAAAATGAAGGATGCCGGAACCGGTAAAGTTGATTTCACTTTACACCCATCACTGAATGTGAACCAAAGGATGGGGAATGTTTACAATCCTGATACAAAGCATTTTATTGATAAAGATATTTATACTTTTTTGAGTTTTGCCCAACAAACTGGCGGAAATGCCGATGCCGAAGGTTACAGCAAAAGTGGCGAACAACCAATGAACGTTAAGGACACGCTGATGCTTGGGCGTAGTTTTGTTATTCTGGATGAAGTGAAAACCTCTATGGTAAATGATGATGTGAATAATGCCAGCATATCAGCCCATTTCAACATAATAAGCATGAATCAGGGTAAAGTGGAAACATCCGTAAAATATGAAATTGTAAATGGAGAGTTGAAACAAACTGATGGGCTTATTGCGCCATTGAACCTAAAACTCCGTTTCGAAGGCGTAGCAACCGATTCCAAAGCTATAAATATTGGGGTGTATGAAAAGCAGCAGGACTACATAGTGATGAAAGCGATTATTTTTCCGTATATGGCGGTATTGTGGTTGGGTGTTGTGGTTTTGTTCAGTGCGCTAACTTATGCCATTATGCGCCGAACCATGCGCAAAACCAATGAATTGGAAGTAAATTCATAACTTAGCAGTTCCAAAACCGAAATACTTGCTTTAATGCAGAAAAGCATAAAAAATATTGCTTTTGCCGGTTCCGGGAATGTTGCCTGGCATTTAGCTCAAGCTTTGTACAGGCAGGGTTTTACCATTGGCATGATTTGGAGCCGTGATTTCTCCAAAGCCACAGCCCTTGCCAAAACCTGCAATTCAGTGGCTTGCAACAATATTTCAGATTTGACCAGGGATAGCGACCTGATAGTGGTAGCAGTTCCCGACAATTCGATTGAAGAAGTAGCTTCAGCAATTGGTAATTATGATGGATTGGTAGTGCATACTGCAGGTTCGGTTCCTATCGAAGTACTGAAAATCAATTTTAAACGTTCGGGCGTTTTCTATCCATTACAAACTTTCTCCAAAGAAATTCCGGTTGCAATAGAGGATGTGCCTTTTTTTATTGAGGCATCGCACCTTGAAGATTTTAAATTGCTGATGGCTGTAGCATCCAGGCTTTCGAGCAAGGTTTATCCGGCTTACAGCCATCAACGATTACTGCTTCATGTTGCCGCAGTGTTTGCCGGAAACTACTCTAATCTGATGTATGTTGTTGGTAACCAACTGTTAACAAATTCAAATCTGCCATCAGAAGTTCTGCATCCGCTAATTTCTGCAACTGCAAATAAGGCAATCGCCGGCAATCCGCTTCAAACCCAAACCGGCCCAGCCCGTCGCAACGACACACTAACCATCGAAAAGCATATTGCTGCACTTGCCTCCATGCCGCAATTTGCTGAACTTTACCGGAATTTGGCCAATTTAATAAGCAAGAATTATAAATAGAAAAGAATTAGGTTTATGTCGAATTACAAGGAAAAACTTTTAAAAGTAAACACATTCATTTTTGATTACGATGGTGTGCTTTCGGATGGGTCGTTGCTATTGACCAGTGATGGCGATGCCCTTCGCTCAGCAAACGTGAAAGATGGGTATGCCCTGCAACTCGCGAAGAAGAAAAACTATAGGATTGCGGTAATTTCAGGCGGCTATTCCGAATCAATGAAACGTCGTTTCGAGAGCTTGAAAGTTGAAGATGTTTTTCTTGGCGTTGACAAAAAAATAGATGTTTATACCGATTACCTGAAAGCACATAACCTGGAAAATGAAAATGTCCTGTTTATGGGCGACGATATCCCTGACTATGAAATTATGCTTGCGGTTGGCGTACCTACTTGTCCTGCTGATGCATCCGAAGAAATTAAAAAAATCTCCTGCTATATTTCCCATTTGCCCGGTGGAAAAGGTTGTGTTCGCGATGTAATTGAGCAAGTGCTTAAAGTACAAGGAAAATGGATGAATGATGATGCTTATCATTGGTAATGTGGGAGGTTTGGATTGCGGATTGCGGATGTCGGATTGCGGATTGCAGATTGCGGATTGCGGATGTCGGATTGCGGATGTCGGATTGCGGATGTCGGATTGCGGATGTCGGATTGCAGATTGCGGATTGCAGATTGCAGATTGCGGATTGATGGAAGATTAGGATTGATTTTAAAAATGAAATTTGGAAATGGATAATGAAACCAAACAAGGATTGATATTAAATTTGAATTGCCTTTATATCCTAGCCACCCATCAACCATTCACCCCATCGCCCCATCGCCTATCAACCCATCAACCCATCCACCCATCAACCTAACCTAACAACCCAATGCCCGCCATTCTGTACATGCTAAGGATACCGAACCTGCTGATTATCGCATTCACATTCTTGCTGTTAAGGTATTTGGTTTTTTTATCTTTTTATTCTGCTTTCGATTTGGAAGCAGGAATGGGCAGTCTGGATTTCTTGTTAATGGTTACAGCCACCATACTCATTGCCGCTGCAGGTTACTTCAGCAACGATTATTTTGATATTGAAACCGACAGCGTAAACAAGCCCGAAAAACAACATATTGGCACGAAAATTTCGCAGGGTTCAACGTTGGCCTTATCGCTCCTGTTAAGTTTTGCAGCCATGTTACTTACGGTGTTTTTAGCTTTTAAAATCGGAAGTTGGATTCCCGCTGGATTGTTGCTTTTCGCTTTGTTTGTAACCTGGTGGTATGCTATGTTGCTGAAAAAGAGTTTTTTGTGGGGAAATATAGCGGTTTCCTGTATGTCGGCCGGAACAATCGCAATGGCATGGATTATTGAGAAGCAATGTTCACAAATTCCGCAAGCACTTTCCTCAATAATAACAAACGTTATTGTTGGAATAAGCGTTTTTGCATTCCTGCTTAGCCTAATGCGCGAAATTGTGAAGGATATAGAAGATATGGAAGGCGATAAAGTAATTGGTTGCCATTCGGTTCCGCTTGTAAAAGGGATTTCGTTCACAACAAAACTTTTACAAACACTTGCTGCGGTTACTTTCCTGTTTTTGCTTATTGCACAGGTGCAACTGTATCAGTATTCCAGGTATTTTGCTATGTTATGGTTGTTTGTTTTTGTCGAAATACCAATAGGCTACTTTTTGTTTAAACTCAACAAGGCACAATCAAAAATAGAATTCCATAAGCTTAGTTCACTTCTGAAATGGATAATGTTAGGCGGAATGGGCTCCATTATTGCCGGGCAAATTTGAAAATGGAAATGTCAAATTCCCTAAAATTCTAGTTTCAAAACTTCCCCATCAACCCATTACAGCATTCTCACATTCCCACATTCCCACATTCCCACATTACCGCATTATCAAATTACCACATTAGCACATTACCCAATGAATCAGGAAATCCTCCAACATTACAACTTATTGTTAGGCTCAAAATCCCCTCGCAGGCAGGAATTGCTAAAAGCTTTGGGACTTCATTACAGCCTTATCGAATTGGATGTTGACGAAATATACCCACCACATTTGCATGCAGCCGAAATTGCAAGGTTCCTGTGCGAACTTAAAGCCGATGCTTACAAAGCCAATTTACTGCCTACAGATTCGATATTGGTTACAGCAGATACCATTGTTTGGTTAGATGGAAAATACATTGGAAAACCATCCGGAAAGGATGAAGCCATTGAGATGCTTAAGCAACTTTCGGGCAAACAGCATTCTGTATTTTCGGGAATCTGTTTAAAATCTTCGACAAAGAAAACTGTTTTCCATGCCCATACTTTGGTTAATTTCAGGGAACTCAAAACAGATGAAATAGAATACTACGTTGACCATTACAAGCCTTTCGACAAAGCCGGCTCCTACGGAATACAGGATTGGATTGGCTACATTGGTATAACCGGGATTGAAGGCTGCTACTACAATGTAATGGGTTTTCCGGTGCAGATGTTTTACGAAGAATTGGAGAAATTTATTCTATCTATTCAATCCAAAGTCTGAGTGTTTAAATAAATATAGTCAAATGTAAGTTGAAACCTAAAATTGAAACCATGAACAATATAAGCCGCAACGTAAAACACACAAGCTTTTTCTTTTTGATTTCCGTTTTATTGATGGTTTCGTGCTCTTCGACCAAGGAATGGAATGTCCCTGCTGAATTGGCAAAAGAGTGGAAATCCGAAAAGTCGAAAATTACAGTCCGAACAGAACCTAAATGGATGAAATTCGATTTTATTTCTGATTCGGCGGCAGTTTCCCTAAAAATAAATGCCGACAAAACTGTAAGCGGTTCAATTGGTATGGCATCCTTTGATGATGGGATCTTAGAGAAAAATAGCGGGAATCCGGAAAAAACAGGCGTTGCTTACATAGTGAAATGTGGCAAAATCGGGAAGATATTCGAAAAAGACCCATTAGTTTCGAAGGAAATTGAAATATGGCTAAGTCTGATAAAAACTAATATGGAAGCGGAAATCCGTTACACCGAGAAAGGAAGTAAATTCCCAATGGCAGGCATTGTTTTTGAGGAAGTAAAAGATTGAACCGTAAGGCTATATTCGGAAAAAACATTTTTTTGTGTAAGAAAATTCAAGCACCTAAAAAGTTTTATGAAAGGAAATTATATTCCATCAAGCACGTGTAAGCCATACCATTTTTCAGAGACAGCATCCAAAATAAACAGCAGCATCTATTGAGGTCGCTTAGTTTTATAATCAACTCGAATCTTTTCATTGCTTTTGCAGCGGTTACGCTCACAATGGCAACACAAGTTCAGTTAGATGAGAAACCCCAATTCCAATTTTATATTGCTGCAATATTTTTTGCCACTTTATTAGAATACAATTTTCACAGGTTAATTTCAGTAAACAATAACAAAGAAGCCTTTCCGGTTGAAAAAAACAATTGGGCTTCGGGACATCTGCCAATAATCAAAGTATTGATTTTGAGCTCTATTGCTGGTTTGGTGTTTTCAATGTTATTCGTTTCAATCAGCATAATTATAGCGTTTGGCCTGTTATCTGTTTTTACTTTTTTTTATTCGGCCGAAAACTTTGGCAAGAACAAAATACTGTTCGGATACAAAGGGATTACGGGAATGAAAACTATAGCGATAGCCTTTGTTTGGGCAACGATAACCGTATATTTACCTGTTTTACATTTAGATACTGGTTTTGATACTGTAAAAATTTTTCTGCTTTTTGCCCAGCGCTTTGCTTTTATTTTTGCCATTGCTATCCCATTTGATATCCGCGATATGGACACCGATTCGCGTGCAGGTACAAAATCACTCCCAATTGTTTTTGGCAGTAGGTTATCTGTTCAAATTGCTAATTTTGCCTTGTTGCTTTCGCTAATTATTTCAATTGTTGAATACTTTAGATCCGAACAGCCTTGGGTGTTTTTGGCTTGCCTCCTTTCAGTTTCGTTTACATCCATAGTTATCAATAGCCGGAAAATAAAAAACATGCCATTTTACTATCATGGCATTTTGGATGGATGCCTGGTTTTATATGGCTTGCTTATTTGGTTAAGTTACTATTTAGGTGGATTTCCCAACTAAACTTTGAGTCCACTCCGACAAGTTTTTTTTGCCACAAAGCGGTGTGCTGAGCCTGCCGAAGCAACACAAAGCCTCTAAGGTTACTCGCTATTGCTTATTTTAACGGAGTTCGTGATATCGCTTCGCTAAGTTCACAAAGTATATAACACAGAATAACAATTCTTTGTGCCCCTTTGTGTCATAGTGTCTTAGTGGCGTTTCTTCATTTTCAGGTTACCGGAGTGGACTCAACTTTGTTGTATTTTAGCATTAGCCGTAATTTCTTGCTTTTTTTTGTTGGTTGAAGCGAAATGTGGTTAATTTTGACATCATACATCTTTCGGGTTGGTGAACTTTAATATGCAATTGCACTGATTTTATGATGTGATTTCATCAAAACCAAAAAATTCATTTGTATGAAAACTACTTTTTCCTGTTTGGCTCTTGTACTCCTACTTTCGTTCCTGTGTGGTTCAGCCTTAAAAGCCCAAACAGGGCAGTCGCCAGAGGCATTTTTTGGGTTTACACCAGGTTCCGATGGCAACCTTTTTGATTACAATCAACTAATTGCCTACTTCAAGCAGTTGGACGAATCTTCGCCAAGGATTCTATTAAAAGAAATTGGCCTGTCGCCAATGGGCAATAAAATGTATTTGGCATTTGTGTCGTCGCCACAAAACCTCCAAAAGCTCGACAGCTATAAGGAGATAAACCGAAAACTTGCCTTGGATTGGAAAATGACTGATAGTGAAAGGGATTCACTTGTTGACGAAGGGAAAGTGTTTTTGTTGGCAACCTTATCCATGCACTCCAACGAAGTTGGCCCAACACAAGCTTCGCCCCAAATTGCATATTCGTTGGCTAATACCCAAGATCCTGAACTGCTTAAATGCCTTGATAATGTGGTTTTTATGATTGTTCCAAACCACAATCCGGATGGGATGCAGATGGTGGTGGAAAATTACCGTAAATACAAAGGCACACCTTACGAAGGCTGTTCGTTGCCAGGGCTTTACCATAAATATGTTGGCCACGACAATAACCGCGATTTTGTAACACTTACGCAACAGGACAACAAAGTAATTGCTGCCATTTACAATAAGGATTGGTTCCCACAGGTCATGGTTGAAAAGCATCAGATGGGATCAGGCGGCGTGCGGTATTTTGTCCCACCCATGAGTGATCCGATTGCCCAAAACGTGGACGAAGGGATTTGGAACTGGTCGTGGATTTTTGGTTCTGCTATGGCTAAAGATTTGACTGCCAATCAATGCCCCGGAGTTGCACAGCATTATCTTTTCGACGATTATTGGCCGGGTTCAACTGCCACTGCCGAATGGAAAAATATTATAGGGCTGTTAACCGAAGCTGCCAGCGTTAATGGGGCCACACCTCTGTTTATCGAGAAAAACGAAATTAAAGTAATAGGAAAAGGTTTGGGCGAAAATAAAAAGGGGATTAACATGCCTTTGCCATGGGAAGGCGGATGGTGGCGGCTTTCTGATATAGTGCGTTACGAAATGCATTCCACATTTTCGCTTTTAAAAACGGCATCGGCCAACAGTAAAGAAATCCTTCAATTCAGGAACAAATTATGCCGCACACAGGTGGCCAAAGGCAAAACCGAGGCTCCTGCGTATTTCGTGCTTCCTGCGCAGCAACACGACAAAAGCGAATTGGTGGCTTTGGTAAACTTGCTGAACGAACACGGTGTACTTGTTTATAAACTAAACTCCGACGTATTGTTGGCCGATAAAATGCTGCGAAGTGGCGATATTGTTGTGCCGCTTGCCCAACCTTTCAGGGCTTTTGCCAAAGAAGTGATGGAAGCACAAACCTTTCCTGCCCGGCATTATACGCCAGGTGGCGAATTGATTGATCCTTACGATATTACCAGTTGGTCGCTGCCATTGCACAAAGGCTTGCACAGTTTTGAAATACCTGCTGTTGTTCAGGAATTGGAAAACAAAATTGAGCCTGTTACAATTCCTTATTCCCTTAACACAACATTGGCTGGGCACGAAAATGGTTTTCTTGTTTTCGATGCCTCGGAAAACGAAAGCTACAAGGCGGCATTTGAATCCCTGTCTTTAGGTTTAACCGTTAAAAGGACAGATAAAAATACCCTTGTAAACGGCCAATCAATTAACGCCGGAAGTTTTATTGTTTCAGGATTTACTTCAAAATCATTTTCGGTATTGACCGATTCCCTTTCAATTTCACCTTTGTGGTACGAAAAAGAACCAGATACTTCTGCGCATGAAATAAGTATGCCACGTATAGCTTTGGTTGAAAGCTGGTTCCATGATATGGATGCCGGATGGACAAGGTTTATTTTCGATCAATACAAAATCCCTTTCACTTTGTTGAGGCCAGCAGACTTTGCGAAAAAGGCTTTTGAACTGGATTTCGATGTTGTAATCTTTCCCGACGAGGATAAAAATGTATTGATGGAAGGGAAAACCAAAGCTGGCAACGACTATTACATGGCCAATTATCCACCTGAGTTTACAAAAGGAATGGGTAAGGATGGCTTTCAGAAAGTGTTGAAATTTATCAAATCAGGTGGTACTGTGTTGTCGTGGGGCAATTCAACAGATCTTTTTGAAGGGCTTATGACAATAAAATTAAGCGATACCGAAAATGAGGAATTCAAGTTCCCATTTACCAATGTTGCCGACAAACTTAAAAAATCAGGTTTAAATTGCCCCGGCTCGTTACTTAAAGTCAATCTTTTGCCCAACCACCAATTAACATTGGGCATGAAAAGTGAAGCCGGAGTATTAACAACTGCCGAACATGTTTTTCAAACTTCGCTTCCTTCATTCGATATGGATAGAAGGGTGGTTGCAAGCTTCCCTGAAACGCATTGTTTGCTAAGCGGATTATGCCAAAAAGAAGAACTTTTAGGTAATTATGCCACCATGGTTTGGCTTAGAAAAGGAAAAGGAAACCTCGTAATCTATGGCTTCAACCCTCAATTCAGGGCTTCAACCGCTGGTGTTTATAAATTGCTGTTTAACGGATTATTGCTGCAAAATCGGTAAAACGTAAATTTCGATAATCAAGGTTTTTTTGAACGAAAGAGTTGAGTAACGATTCCATACTCTATACTTGAGTCCACTCCGAAAACCCTAAAAAAAGAAAACCACGGAGGCACAGAGGACACAGAGTCACACAGAGTGTTGTCAGTCAGCACTATAAGCTTTTTGAAACTTAGCGAAGCGATATCACGAACTCTTTTAAAAATAAGAAATTGTGAGTAAACTTAGAGCCTTTGTGGCAAAAAAAAGACTTATCGGAATATACTCAAACTTAAGATTTCCTTAAAACAATAGGCAAATTGAACAAATAAGGCTCAAAATCCTTGTTTAACTGGTACATAATTTAACATTAACAAAAGACCTATGAGAATTACGATTTCACTTTTTCTTGCCCTTTTATATTTTACAGTTTCTGCCCAGGAGAAACATTTGAAGAACATCCAACAGTTAACTTATGGAGGCGATAATGCCGAAGCATATTTTAGTTTCGATGGCAAAAACCTTTCATTTCAATGCAATAATCCGGCCTGGGATTTAAAATGCGATCAGATTTTCAATCTTGATATAGCCAAAGCTGCCGCTGATACAACCTATCGCCCAACTCTTATCAGCACAGGTTTGGGACGTACTACCTGCTCATATTTTATGCCCGGTGACAAACAGATTCTTTACGCATCCACACATTTAGGTTCAAACGAATGCCCGCCTAATCCCGAACCTCGTGCCGACCACAAATACCTGTGGGCAATTTATCCTGATTTCGATATTTTTATTGCCGACCTCAAAGGCAATGTAGTAAAACAACTCACAAACCTTCCGGGATACGATGCCGAAGCCACGGTTTCGCCTGATGGGAAAAAGATTGTTTTTACCTCAACCCGCAATGGCGATCTAGATTTATACACCTGCAACATTGACGGAACCAATGTAAAACAAGTTACCGACCAATTAGGTTACGATGGTGGTGCATTTTTTTCGCCCGATAGCAAGAAATTGGTTTTCAGGGCATCTAGGCCAAAATCTGCTGACGAAATCAAAGAATACAAGGAGTTGTTGGCACAAGGACTTGTGATGCCTACAAACATGGAAATTTGTGTTTGCAATGTTGATGGCAGCGATTTTAAACAAATAACCCATTTAGGCAAAGCCAATTGGGCACCTTTTTTCACGCCTTCGGGAAAGAAAATTATTTTTTCGAGCAACCACAAATCAGTCAAAGGGTATGATTTTCACCTATTTATGGTCAACCTCGATGGCTCGGGAATAGAACAGGTAACCTCCGAAAGTTATTTCAATGCTTTTCCAATGTTTTCGCCTGATGGCAAAAAACTGGTTTGGTCATCGAACAGGAACAATCACGGATCCAAGGACACAAATCTTTTTATTGCCGATTGGGTAGAGTAGATTATTGGGTAGTGGGTGGTGAGGAGGCTAATGGTTATTAGTTGTTGGTTATTGGTCTATTGTGGACGCTGAGTCTAAGTGTTATTGGCTGATGGTTATTGGTTAGTTAAAGTGTTTTAGGCACTTAAGAGCACTTTAGGCACTTTAAATACTTTAGGCACTTTAAAACTTTAGGTGTTTATAGTAAAATAAAAAATTGCACCTTTCCCTTTTTCCGACTCGGCCCAAATACTGCCATTGTGTTTTTCTATAATACGCTTTACGGTACTCAAACCGACCCCTGTTCCTTGGAATTCGTTGTTAGAATGTAAGCGGATAAAAGGACTGAAAAGCTTTTCTGCTTTTTCCATATCAAACCCGGCACCATTATCGGCAATAAACAATGTAGTAATTCCTTCCAATTCAACTTTTCCGAACGAAATCTCTGCATTTTCGACCTTGCCGCTGTATTTCCATGCATTGCCCAAAAGGTTGTTTAACACAACTTGTATCAATTTTTGGTCGGCATTCACAACAATATCCTCCTGAACATTCACATTAACAATCCTTTCGGGGTTGCGCATTTTTAAATCAGCAACAATTTCGGAAGCCATTTTGCTTAAATCAACGCTTTCCAGAGTAATATCTGCAAGGCCTGAACGTGAATATTGCAAAAGATCATCAATCAACTGAGCCATCTTATACCCCGATTCGAGAATCCATTGAATATAGTTTTTTGCAACATCGTCCATATTTTTACTGTCCGACAACAACAAAGTGGCAAAGCCGACAACCCCGCTAAGAGGAGACCTCAAATCGTGCGAAACGGTCCGGGCAAAAGCTTCCAGTTCCTGGTTTGCCGAAATAAGGTTTTCGTTCGATCGCTGCAGTTGCAACTGGGCTTCTATCAAATCTTCGTTGCGGTGAATAGCAGCTTCGTAAACGGAAAGCAAAAGGTCGAGAATTTGTTTTTTATCAGAATTTATTTGATACTTAGTACCCTGGAACATAATTTCGATAACCATATCGCCACTTCCGATCCGGCGCATTTGGTTGTTAGCCAACAAGTAATAAATTCGCGATAACAAATACTGCTCATCGTAGGGCTTAGTGATAAAATTATCGGCACCTGCTTGCAAACCCTTAATAATATCGAGTGGATCGCTTAGGGAAGTAAGTAAAATTACAGGGATGTCGTTTAGGTCTGGGTCGGATTTAATCTTAGTGCAAAATTCATAGCCATCCATCCCGGGCATAATAATATCACTGATTATCAGAACGGGTTTTCGTGCCTTTGCTGCTTGTAATGCATCGGCCCCATTACTGCATATTTCGCAGTTGATATCGTTGGTATCAAGGAAATGTTTTAACCTTTTAGCCTGAACCGGGGAATCCTCGGCAGCTAAAATATAGTGGTCGCCAAGATTTAGATGAATGGATGATTGCATGTTTTTTTATTTTATTAAGTCAGTAATTTCTTTTATCATGTCGGTTGGGCTCATTATTTTGCTTGCTGCACCTAATTTAACAGCCTCGCCGGGCATGCCAAAAACAAGGCAGCTTTGCTCGCTTTGCACTATTGTATGTGCCCCAATTTCGTATAAGGTCTTTAATTCAGCTGCTCCATCCTTTCCCATTCCCGATAAAAGTACTGCAATTAGGTTTTTCCCATAAACCTTGGCTGCGCTCTGAAAAAGAATGGCAACTGCTGGCCGGAGTCCTTTAATTGGCCCCTCGTTAATAACTGCAATAACGCCTTCGGACCTCACAGAAAGATGCCTGTCGCCAGGCGGCAAATATACATTTCCCGGAAGAAAAGGTTCTCCATTTACTGCGATATGTACAGGTAATTTGGAAAACGTGTTTAGCCATGAGCAAAATCCTTCGGCAAAATTTGCATCTATATGCTGCACAATTAAAACCGGCAAACTAAAATCGGGTGGCAGGCCTGTTAATATTGTCCTTATTCCTTCGGGGCCACCAGCAGAAGCACCAATTACCAAGACTTTAAATTCCCTTGACCCTTGCATAGCTTTTGGCGCTGGATATCCTGAAAGTGAAGGTGGGGGAATTTTAAAACCATCAGTATTTTTACGCCTCACCACCTTTACCTCCGACATTGCTTTGAGCATATTCAAATATTGGCGAGAGGATTGGGCAAACTTAGGATGCCCAGGTCCAAAGGGTTTAGGCAAAATTGTTACTGCACCAGCATCCAAAACTTTTATCGCCAATTCCACTTCCGAAGTCTGGTAAAAACTGCTTACAATAACTATTGGTACAGGTGTTTTTTGCATGATGTTCATGGTGGCTTCAACGCCATCCATTACAGGCATGTGTATATCCATACTCACTACATCTGGGCTATAAAGCGAAACAAATTCAATTGCCTGCCTGCCATTGTTGGCAATACCGACCAATTTAAAACGGCTGTCGCTTAATATCAAACCTTTTAGCAAATTCTGGTTCACCAGGCTATCTTCAACAATCAGAACTTTAATTACACCTTCAGTCATGCTCGTAAGTATAAAACCGTTACCCCTGCCTGTATTTAAGTTAAAATGCAAAATCCAAATACAAATCAAGACCTACATTTAATAAACCTCGAAATCCCAACAGGGGAATATCCTATTTTTATTAAGCCGTAAAGATACCTAAAAAGAAATATAATTTGAATCCACTCCTAAAAGTCTTTTTTCGACACAAAGTGTTGCACTGAGTGGCCAATGAGCTTGCCGATGTGCCTGCCGAAGTGGTGCTAAATTGTTAAGTCCAATAAGTTTATAGTGTTGATTAACAATGCTCTGTGTACCTTTGTGTTCTCAGTGGCGCCGTGGTTTTCTTTGTTTTTAGGGTTATCGGAATGGACTAAATGTTCTAATTCTTAAATTAATCTACGTATAGTTTCAACCAGGTTACTTTGCTCGAAACTACTTTTGACAATATAGGCATTTGCCCCTAAATCCATTCCACGTTGCCTGTCGTCGGCCGATTCCAAAGCAGTTACCAGAACTATTGGCAAATCAGAAAGATTCTTGTCTTCACGTATTTTGGCCGTTAGCTCAAAACCTGTCATGTGTGGCATTTCGATATCTGATACTACCAAATCAAATTTCTCTTCCTGTAGAAAGCCATGGGCTTCCTGACCGTCAACTGCGGTTTTTACTGCATAGCCTGCCGATTCCAGGAAATTGCGCAGCATTGAACGTATTGTAATAGAATCTTCGGCAACCAGTATGTTTTTTTGCTGTACTTCTGTTTTTGTGCCATCGGGTGAGTCGTCGGCAACAAATTCAATGGTTTTGGTAGTATGTGAGGCCGATTCAATAAGTTCGGGTATGTGCAAAATGGTTACAATGCGGCCATCGCCCAACAAAGTGGCTCCTACAATATTGGTAACATGCAGTAATTGAGGGCCTAAATCCTTTATCATTCCTTCGTGTTCGCCTAACACATCATCAACTACAAGAGCAAGTTTTTTTTGCGCCGCCGATATTAAAAGCACCCGTAAAAGTGTTTCCTTATTCTTTTTCATCCGCCTTACGGGCAAATTCAAAACATCGGAAAGGCTTACCAAAGCTATAGTCTCGTGGTTGTAAATGATTGTTTTCTTTGATTCAACAGTCTTGATGTCAGCAATATTTACCCGAAATGCTTTTATAACAACCGTGGTTGGGATTATAAAATATTGTTCCGAAGATTTTATCAGGATGCCTTTAAAAATGGCTAATGTTTGCGGAAGCAAAATGGTAAATGTGCTTCCTTCGCCAGCAACACTTTCGAGATGTATGTTACCGCCAAGTTTTACCACTTTTTCGGCTACAATTGCCATTCCAAGCCCACGACCCGAAATATCGGTTATAAACGGACTGGTGGAAACCCCGGAACCAAAAATAAGCATAGCCATTTCCTTATCCGACATGAATTGAGCATCTTCAGGTTTTATCAGCCCTGTTTTTATGGCTGAGCTGATAACTTTTTCCCTTTGTATCCCTCTGCCATTATCACTTATCTGCAACGAAATATTTCTATCGGCATCTTGTTTTATCTGGATTTTAAGAACCCCTTTTGCTTCTTTCCCCGCTTTTACCCGGGCTTGAGGTAATTCAATTCCATGATCAATACAATTCCTGATTAGATGGATAACTGGATCTTTAATTTCTTCGAGGATTCGGCGGTCAATTTCAATTTCGCCCCCATCTATTTGAAGATCAATTTCTTTGCCGTATTCCTTGCTTAAATCCCGGACAATTTTCGGGACAATTACCAACAATGACGAAAAAGGATAGAGCAAGGTTGTCTTGATATCTATCAACAAATCATCAATCATACGGGAAGTAACCCTTTGAAAACGGGCAAGTTTTTTTTCAAAACCAAAAAGATCTTCTTCGTGCTTTTTCCTAAAATCTTTATCCCTACCTAAAAACTCAATTACATCATCGCCCAATTCGCTTTTATTGATACCAGTAAAAAAAGGATTGCTGTTTGAAATTTTACGGCTCCATGCTGAATAAGCATTTGCATTATCTTGTAATTCAACAACATAATGGGCTAAAGCTGATTTTATTGCAATCATTTCCTCAGCCTGGCGCAACAAATTATACAATTTTGAAGTGGCAACCCTAACAGTTTCTTTATCCGAAATACGTTCAACTGGCTTCTCGATGGGTTTTTCTATAGGTTTTCCGGTTGGTTTATCCACCAAAATTTCAGGTTTTACATCCGGAACTTTCGCCTCAATTGGATTTGCTTCAATTTCTGCTGGTTTAATCTCTATTACCGCAATACCGGCCTTTGGTTCTAAATTGGCAAGTAAAGCACCTGGCAATGCTTGGTCGATTGGTGGATCAACCACAGGATTAGCTTTTTCGACTAATTTTAGAGAGTTCAAGGAAATTTTTGGTTGTGGTTTAACATTACGCGAAATACCTCCCAAACTTTTAACCAAATTCGTCACATCGGAGGGTTGTACTTTCTTTTGCTTCGAATCTATTTCACTGAGCATCAAATCCAAAGTATCCGAGGCTTTGTACAGCTCATCAAACGAGCTCGGGGTTAGTACAAGGTTTTCTTTTTTCAATTCATGAAAAACGCTTTCCATGCCCATGCAAAGCCGTTCAATATCAAGTTGGTTAACAGCCCTAGCAGCTCCTTTCAGGCTGTGTATTTCACGAAAAATAACCTCAACTTGTTTTTTGATGATAGTTGGGTCTGTATTTTTTTCTATATCCAACAACCCACTAACAATAGCTTGCTGGTGTTCAACTGCCTCTATTTTGAAATCGCCCAGCAGTTCAAGTAAAAACGCTTCCTGATCCTTGTTCATCGCCATTTAAAGGTTGTATTTCTCAATTATCCCTTGAATTTTTTGTCCCAAATGGTTAAGGTCGGTAGCTGCGCCTTGTGCCTGCCTGATACCTGCTACATTTTGTTCGCTGGCTTGCTTAATATTTTCCATAGCTGGTACAACCTGCTCCATGCCAGCCATTTGTTGCTGGCTTGATGAGGATATTTGCACCGATATCTGCACTGCCGCCTCCACATGCTCAGCAAGTACACCAATTACGTTACCACTTTTGGTTACAAGTTGTATGCCTTCGGCTACGGTGCTTGAACCTTTTTCGGTAACATCTACCGAAAGGTTTACCGATTTCTGGATTTCGTTCAGGATTTCCTTAATTTGGACGGTGGCTTTTTTAGATTGATCGGCCAAACTCCTAATTTCCTGGGCAACTACCGCAAAACCTCGGCCTTGTTCGCCAGCTTTTGCGGCTTCGATGGCAGCATTTACAGCAAGCAGATTGGATTGGTCGGCAATATCGGTTACTGTGGAGGTAATTTCGCCGATAGAACGGTTTTGTTCCGAAAGTTTTACAACAGTTTCGGCTATGATATTCATTTGCCTGTCGATCTTTTTCATCGACTCAATAACCTGCTGAACCGACTCCATGCCTTTATCTGCCGAATCGGTGGCTTTTTGCGAACTCTCCATAAGTGCGCGCGCTTTTTGATTGGCAACCATGGCTGTTTGCCTTACTTCCTCAACTGTGGTGGTAGTTTCGGAAATTGCGGTGGCAGTTTCTGTTGCACCCGTAGATATTTCGGAAACCGTACTTAGTATTTCGGCTGCTGAAGTCCCCAAAACGGTAACCCCATTTTTAATCTCGAAAGTGATCTTATGCAACATCTTAACCATCCAAACTGCCATCACAACTGAAATAAGGACTACAATTGAACAGAGAAATATCAGGATTAACAAGTCTTTATCGAGGACATTGTTGTTGCTATCCATAATTTCTGAAGCATGTTGATCATGTTTTTCTTCGAGGGATATGATATGATGCTCAATGGCATCCTCAATCGGGGATTGTATTTTTCTGGTAAATGCAAAGGCCTCAGCATCTTTCCCTTTTTCGAGAAGACCTATCAAGACATCGAAGTTTTTGGTATAATCAAGCTGTAGCTTTTGGATTTCTTTAACTATTTCCAATTCCTCAGGATATTCGTTGAGCCTTAAACTGATTGAATCCATTAATAGTTTTATTTCAGCATTTAAAGAGCTGATTTTATTCTTTATTGAATCAGCAATACCTACCTGATCGGAAATAATTTCCTGCAACATTATTCCATTAAGCTCGCTGTTGTGAGCACGGAGCACCGAAAAATCACTATTAACCAAGTACGATTCGTAAATTTTGTCGCCCGATTCATGTATATGATTCATGGATTGATAGGAAACAACCGAAACAACGAGAATTGAAATAATGATGGAGCCGACCCCCAATATCATTTTTGCTGTTGGACTGAATTTGGATAAAATATTCATACTTTTCCCTTGAGTGATTAGTTATTGTTTTGATTTCTGGTTTACAATTAAATGACTGCTATTTAGCATCTTATCGGCATCGAGTAAAATTACTCCATCGGTTGATATTCCTATTACCAATTCAGCAGCAATTTTATCGAGTGTGAGTGGTGGCGGGCTAATAGAATCCAATGGGATAAAGCGCGTTCCGGCAATTGAGTCGGCTACAATCCCAAATTCCATGGTTTCGTTACGCAATATGATTACTTTGTTAAAATCGGTCAAACCCCTTTCTTTCAGGTTAAACTTGATTTTAAGGTTTAAAAGCGACACTATTTTCCCGCGCATATTGATTACACCCATGATAAATGGGGGAACACCCGGTATGGGCGTAATTTCGGTTAGTGGCATTACTTCGCGCACAAAATTTCCGGCCACGGCGTAGCGTTCAGGAATAAGCATAAACTCGACCACCGAAAGCATTTCGCGCACTTCATCCTTTTTATCGGTGTTCTGCCCGGCAATAGCTGCTGCCCTTTTGTTCAATATTGCTTGTTCATTGTCCATTTTACAGGCTCTATCACTGTTTTACTAAAACTAAAGTTTAAGAAATTGCTTGTTGCTCAATCTTTTTGTTTCCTATTTATACTTTGCTTTCATTAATTCGCAATCGACATACAAACCATTTCTTTTATCCTTCCGGCGGTAAGCCCCTCGAAACCAGGAACTACATCATCAAAATCCATGGAATCTAAAATTTCCTGTGCATTTTCGAAACATCGCATCCCACCTTGTTTCTTGCCTTGCCGTTTTAATACATTCCCTAAGGTAATGAGGGCTGAAACATTGTTTTGATCGAGGTATAAGGCTTTGCGGAGTGTAGCTTCGGCCAAAATGAAATCGTTCGACTCTAAAAATACCGTTGCGATAAAATGATACGATTCGGAGGTAAGATTGTTTGAGTTGATTAATTTCTTGCACCAAAGCCCCGCATTTTCGAGTTGGCCCATGTTGGCATAACACTTAACCAAAAGTAGTATAATTTTACTTTCGTCAGGATTTTTTTGAATTGTTTTCAGGCATTGTTCGGCACATTGCACATACATCCCTTTTTTAAAAAGTGCTACCGGGTCAATTATACCTATTGGTTCTTGGTGTTTTTCAATAGGCAGTGAGCTTAAATGCTTAGGTTTAGCGGGGATTATAGGTTGTGCTTTTTTTATTGGCTTCGGTTCTTCCCCATCCATTTTAATGTCGAAGAAATAGGATGGGCCTGGAGAAAGTAGTTTAGGCGATTTTTGATAAAAAATGCCGTTGCTGAAATTTATACGTCGGAAATCCGAAAAATAATCTTCGCTTAACTCGACCTGGCTTGTGATAAGCCAACCATTTTCGACAAGTGAATTATAAAACCTATGGCCTGCGGCACGGGCTTTCTCAGGTGTAAAGTACATTAGCACATTGCGGCAAAAAATAGCATCCATACAATGAGTTCCTGATGTAGCCGGATCATACAATTCCTCGGCCAGATTGAGCCTTTCGAAGGTTACCATCTTTTTCAACTGAGGGATTACTTCCCACTCTTTCCCATTTGTGGTAAAATATTTATCCTTTATTGCCTGATCGGTTTGGCGGAAAGACCAAGAAGTGTACTTCCCATGTATGGCTTTATTTAATGCAAGCAAGCTGATATCCGTTGCCAGGATTGATATTTTCCAATCGTTTATATCGGGCAGCGTTTCGAGCAAAAGCATTGCAAGTGTATAAGGCTCCTCCCCCGAACTGCAACCTGCGCTCCAAATACGGATTTGCTTTTCTTTGCCTTTGCGTTGTTCGACAATTTGTGGCAGCACTACTTCACGAAAAAGCTTAAGCGCTGTTTCTTCCCGAAAAAAATAGGTTTCGCCAACCCTGAGTTGTTCCGAAAGGACCAACAATTGGGAGGCCGGTATTTGAGTGGCTTTTAACCAATCGTTTATTGCACAAATATCTTCGCCCAGATTTAGTTCCTTGGCAGCCAACAGCACCAAACGCTCCAAATCCTTCAAGCGGTTTTCAGGATAATGCAATCCAAGAAGCCGGGCTACATTTTCGCTAATTTCGATTAAACAGTGGTGGGTACTCATGGTAAAATCCTAAAGCTGCGGTTCAACTTTTAAAAATTCCTCTAACTGGATTTCATCCATGCAGTTCAGTAGTTTTTCCAGGTCGTAGATAAAAATAATGCCATTGTTGTCGCGGATTATTTTTGCAATTTTTAGTCCTGGATTAATTTCTTCGGCTTGGTTGATATCCCTTTCCAAGGGTTTCATAACACTTTCCACTTCGTCAACTACCAAAGCCAACTTTCTGCCCGAAGTTTTTACTACAATAAACCTATCGTTTACTTGTATGCTTTTAGGAGTAAGTTTAAGGTGGCTCCGCAAATTTATGACTGCAACAATATCGCCATAATAATCAATTACCCCGTACACAATTGGCGGGGCATCAGGAATATGGGTTACAGCCAATGCCCTTAGCACACGCTCAACCGATGACAATGGCAATGCGAAACGTTGCCCATCAAGTGTAAAAGATAATATTTCGACAGTGTTGGTTTCCATTTCAAATATTTTTAGGTTTTAAACTTGATTCAATTTTTCTTTTTTCGTTTGCCCCGCAATACTTTTCCTTACGGAGAATTAAAAAAGCAAGGTTTGAAATTGAAATGATGAGTCCACTCCAAAAAGTCTTTTTTCGCCACAAAGGCACCAAGCCTCTAAGTTTCACAAAGTTTATAGTGCTGATTAACAACACTCTGTGTACCTCTGTGTCCTCTGTGCCTCCGTGGTTTTCTTTTTTTTAGGGTTTTCGGAGTGGACTCAATGATACAAATTATCTTTCCGCCGGACTTTTGAGAACGAGTTGTTTTGAATTTGTGCAACTGTATGCTTAACCGTAGATTGTTCAAATAAAATTTCGTCAGGCAACTGAACAAGGGAATTTTGCAGAACTACTAAGTATCTTGAGTTTGGAGTAAAAGGAAGGTAGTTGAGGAGACGGAGATGGGGAGAAAACAACAAAATTGTTATTGGTCTCTTGATTTAATAAACAAAGGCACTAAAAGTAATCAAAATTAAAGTGATTTTTAATTAATCAATAGATGAGTCCGATCCTTAAAGTCTTATTGCGCCACAAAGGCACAAAGGCACAAAGCTACCAAGTTTACTCATAATTGCTTATTTTAAAGGAATTTGTTTCGGCAGGCTCAACACCTCGCGTGATATCGCTTCGCTAAGTTCACGAAGTTTATAGCGCTGATTAACTGCACTCTATGTTCCTCTGACTTCTCATTGCCTCCGTGGTTTTCTTTTTTTGGGGTTATCGGAGAAGACTCAAAGGTTCATGTTTTAATTGTACCACCAATAAATGCAAATTGTTTTTGGAAGTCGTAATTCAAATATCCATTCCATTAGCTGCCGATGCTACAAAAATAGTTTCTCAAAATAAGATTTGGCCAGAATTAGCCTTTTCAGCCCGAAAGCAACCGTTTGTGGCATATTTATATTTACCTTTATCTAAAATTTCTGGCAATGAAAAAGCTGTACTTTTTATTTCTATGTGGTTTACTGTTTTACAGCTCCTTTTCAGCGAAAGCCCAAAAAGTTTTTAGCTGTAATAATCGCTATGATGCTGATATAAAAGTGTTTGTGGTCGAGAACAAATATGATGCCGACTTATTGGTTTACAAAGTAAAAAATGCCTACGATGCAGAAGGGAATAAAGGCCTGTGGTATTTCTGTGAAAATAAATATGATGCAAAAAAATCAATTTGGTTTGCCGAAAATAAATATGATGCCGACTTGTTGATTTGTTTTGTCGAAAACAAGTACGATGCCGGATGGAGGGAAAAGGAAAAGATGCACTTGATTTATTGAGCAAAAGAAAGAAATCTTGCTTTTGGTCTTACGGCTCAGTTTTTCATTGGACAAATTGATAGTGGAAAAGATTCAACCTTGAGTCCATTCCGATAATCTAAAAATGAAGAAACGCCACTAAGCGGTGTGCTGAGCCCGACGAAGCAGCACTATGACACAAAGGTTCACAAAGCATTATTATTCAATGTTATAAACTTAGTTACACTTAGAGTCTATTTGCCACTTCGGCAAGCTCAGTGTAACACTTTGTGGCTAAAAAAGACATTTCGGATCGGACTCAACCTTAAAGTTTTTATTTCATAAATAACGAGTTAACCTGCTGTAAAACATTTTTTTTATAAATGTTGGAAAGTAGCAATAATGATTTCAATCACATATAAATAAACCAATTTACAATGACTGCAATATCCTTAAAAACTGTTTCAATCCTATTGTTATCCGCCTGTCTTACATTACTCTTAGCATGTAAAACAGCAAAAGTTGAAAAACCTTTACGAATTGCTTTATCCTCGGGCAGCGATAACTATGTGAATTGGATTCACAGAGGCGATTCATTGGTTGAGGTTGTTGATTTACATGCAATGCAGATTGATTCGGCAATAAAATTATTGGCAAGCTGCGATGCAATCCTATTCACGGGTGGCGAAGATGTTGTTCCTGCCTATTATGGAAAAGTATCGGATTCGGCACGTTGCGAAACCAACCCTGCCCGCGATTCGCTTGAATTTGCGTTGATTAAAGAGTCTTTTAGATTAAAAATACCGATTTTTGGGGTTTGCCGTGGGCAACAAATTTTGAACGTTGCTTTGGGCGGTACGTTAATAATTGATATACCAACCGATCATCCGGGCAATGTTGCACACAGGTGCGAAGATTATTTGAAGTGTTTTCATTCAATTTCTGCTGTTGCCTCAAGCCAACTTAAAAATGTTGCAAAAGCCGATACTGGAATGGTTACAACCAACCATCATCAGGCAGTGGAAAAACCTGCAGCAGGTTTACGCGTTGCCGCTTGGAGCAGCGACAGCATTGCCGAAGCCATTGAATGGGAAACGCCATCGGAAAAACCTTTCCTAATGGCAGTGCAATGGCATCCCGAACGGATGGATACCCTTAGCCCGTTCAGCATGCCATTAATGAAAGCTTTCTTAAAAGCTGCTTCAGCTTACCAAGAACAAAAGGAATTGGCCAAATGATAGGGTGGAAGCCTCGACATTCCCAAATTTTAGAATGACAAGCCTTCAATATCCTTCATCCTATCCTGCGATACCTGTAACTCAAAAGTTTGGGTATCGTAAATTAGGCGGCAAGTATGGTTTTTATGGTTGAGCCGCACCAAGTAATTTTTATTGATAAGGAATGAACGGCTTATGCGGATAAAACCATTGTCCTGCAACATTTCTTCGAGGTTCCCTATACCAATTGTAACAAGTTCGCGGCGGTTTTTGAGCACTAGCTCGCTGTAATTTCCATCTGCTTCGATAAAGATAATATCATCAGGCAAATAATAATTATACCCATTGCGATCGGGTATTTTAATCCGATGTTTTTTCACCATTTGTATAAGGTGGTCGAAACCGGCCAAAGGGGAATTTGCCGCAATCTTCCTTTCGAGCCTAACCAACGATTGTTCAAGGTCTGCACGCCCAACAGGTTTGCGCAAATAGTCGAATGCCGAAGCCCGTATTGCTTCAACAGCATATTCGTCGTGGGCAGTGATAAAAATCACGTGGAAATCGAGCCCAAACTCACGCGCCTCGGCAATAACATCAAACCCGGTTTTGTTTGGCATTTGTATATCCATCAGCACCAGGTCGAAATGGTTGACGCGCATGTATGCCAACGCTTCGTCAGGGTCGTCGAAGGCTTGTATCACATTTATTTGTGGAAATTCTTTCAACATCCGCTCAAGCAAACGGAGGGCTTGTGGTTCATCGTCGATAATAATGGTTTTAAATGCTCTCATTGTGTTTTAGGTATTGAGTTAAATGAAATATTGTTGGGGAGTTTTATCGTTACTAATGTTCCTGCTACTTTTTTGTTTTCATCGAGTTTATCACTAATCTGCAAATATATTTTATTTTCGTTAAAACGGTTAAGAAGTGAGATGAACTCTTTAATAATAACCTGGCCCATACCAGTTGAATTTGTTTCAATCCTTTGGGCTTCGCTACGCCCAATCCCATTATCGTTGACTGAAATATTTATATAGCTCTCATCGCTGTTTATCTCAATCAACAGAATGCCTTCCTCCTTTCTTTTTACCAAACCATGTTTGATTGCATTTTCAGCAAAGGTTTGAATAATCATCTTTGGCACTAAGGTTTCCAAATTGGTATCGTCATTGATTTTTATTTCATATCGAAATTTATCCTCGAACCTAAACTGTTCCAAATCCAGATAATTTTTCACGAAATCAATTTCCTCTTTTAAGGTGCGATAGATTTTATCGGCATGGAGCAAAGTTGACCTGATAAGAACTGCAAACCGCTGTAAATAATCATACGACTTTTCTTTCTCATTTTGAAAAATTGAAGAACCGATTGCATTGAGGGCATTAAAAATAAAATGTGGTTCGAGCTGGTTGCGCAAAGTTTTGAGTTGCAATTCCGCAAAACGCCGTTCAGCTTCATTGCGGTCGTTTATAATACGGTTCCGCCTGGCTAAAAAATGAGATACGCCTACAGTTATAAGCCCGGCTATCAAAACCACAACAAACAGGTAAAAATACCACCTTTGCCAAAGCGAGGCAACAACCGTAACGCTATACTCAGCAGAATTTTCGGACCAAATTCCCGCATCTTTGCTCGCCCTCACTTTAAACAAGTACTTGCCTGGGGGCAGGTTGGTATAGGCAACATCACGGTCGGAATTAGGCTCAGACCAATGATTGTCGAATCCTTCGAGTTTATAACTGAATTTTATTGCCTCCGAAGCTGAGAAACTAATACCTGTAAATTCAAACCGTATATTATTGTTGTTGTGCGATAATTTAATTTCGCCTCTACCAAAAGTACTGTTTGAAACCGGGAACCAATCCATCCTCTGGTTATATATATCAACTTCTGTTAGATAAACTCTTGGCTCTTGGTTGTTATCGGGAATAGCTTTAACATCGAGCCTTACAATCCCGTTTGATGCCCCAATCCAACAAAAGCCTTCCTTGTCGAGGGTCGTACAATTTTGCTGACATTCGCCACCTGTAAAACCATTGTTTTTATCAAAGTACTTGATTTTTATATCCCCATTTTTATAAAATACATTCAAATCGAGAACGCCAATCCCTTTAATGCCACCGATCAACAATTTTGTTGAGTCGATGCATTGTAGGCTAAGAACCAGGTCGTTGAAATACTCGTTCTTTATTTTTTTGAAGGTTTTATTGTTGTAAAAGAAAACCCCATCGCCATTTCCTATCCATATATTTTTTTTGTAATCCATTTCCGTGGCATTTGCGCCTGGTATTGCGGTAAGTTGGTGGTTGGCCAATTCAACAAAAGTTTCTGGGGTGTAAACAAGCAAAGCTTTGAAACCGCCCAGCAACAATTCACCATTTGCTGTGCGTACAATGGAAACCACTTTGCTCCTTGTGCTGGGGCCTGGAAAAGCGGGGAATATTTTATACTTGGCGAGATTATAATCTTGCACCACCAAACCGGAATCGCTACCGTAATAAAAACAACGCGATATGGTATCGTCGTAAAAATAGAATGTTGCAACCAATGGGTCTTTTGTATTCTTGATAATTTTATTACCATCCCAAATTAAAGCAAATTGCGGGTTGTTGCAAAAATGTGGCCTTCCCAAATGATCGGCCCTGCTTCCCGGGAAAAAATAGGAGGGTAAGTTAGTACCCGAAGAGCTAAAAAGGTTTTTTTTAACAAAGCGGCCATTTTCATAAAACTGTAGCCCATTTTCGTAGCTTGCAGCCCATATTTTGCCATCCATATCGGTTACAACTGATTGTATATCAGGAAACAAACCTTCATTTGCGTTAAAATTCACAAAATATTCAGGGAAAACATGTATCAGCCCATTGGCTGTGCCTAACCATGGAGTGCCTTCATCGTCGAGACAAAATGCAGAAACCGAATAAAAATCGAGGTTTGCCAAAGTCCTTTTGCCATTGTAGGAATATAGTATTTTACCGTTTCCTGACAAAGGGATAACAATTTTGCCCGATTTCGACACGTTGAAGTAATGGATGCCGCACGGTTTATCGGTAGCAAAATCGAACAAAGTAATTATTTTTTTTCCATCAAGCCTGCAAATCCTATGGTTGGTTCCTTGTTGCTGGTTCAGTACATAATTTGGGATCAACCGTTGGCGGGTTTCACTGTTTTGATTTTTGTTATGGATAGTAGAAATTGAGTACATGTTCCCATCAAGGCCGTTCTGAAAAACTTGGTAAGCAGGCAAGTCCATCCTCTCAACTTTTCCGTTGCTGTAGCAATACGAATTTTGGGCTTTGTCAGTAAAATAATACGAATTGCTTTTTTCATTGTAACAAAATGACAAAATATCGAAGCCTTTGAGTGCATCGATGAGTGGTTTAAAAGTAGCGGTAACATTTACAAGCCCGTTGTGGGTACATTCAAAAATTTCTATTTTATTTATAATGGCCGTTGCAACAAAGGATTTACCATTAAGAACCCACGATAAATGATTTGCCTCAGGATTGAACCCCGGAAATTTAAAAGCTTGCATGGAGCCATCGGGCAGGAACAAAACATAGCCTATAGTGGAAGAGGCAATTACCGAGCCATCGGCTAATTGGTTGATATAGCGCACCGCTGATTTAAGGATACCGAGGCTATCGTAACGGGTTACAAACAAATTACCATCAAATTTGGATATGCCAAACTTGGTTCCGGACCAAATAAAACCTTTTGAGTCCTGAAATAGGGCTACAATTTCTGATTGTGCAAGACCATCTTCTACAGTAAACCTTTTATAACCAAGATGTTGTGTAAACCCCATGTTGCTCAAAAACAAACAAACAAGAAAAACCACTGAGGAAATGGTATAAGCTAAGTTGGTTTGTTTTTGGGGTTTCATTTATTGCAAAAACTGTATGGGGATGTGTCGGTGTCAAAAAAATGCGTGCTTTTGGTTGTGTAAAACTACAAAACTATTATTTATCAATTTTCCGCAATTGTACGAACCAGCCACTTTTTGTGATGAATGGCCGTAAATATTGGATGAATGACTAAGATTTCTGTTTAGTTGCGAATTACAGCCTTGTTAAACCGTTTATTAAAGCCGCATGATTAGGATATGTTTCGGTAAGGTTCTGCCTGTTGGCAAGCTCAAAATCAGAAAACTCGAAACCAGGGGAAACGGTGCAGCCTACAAGCGAAAACGAATTGGAATCCTGATTTCGGGCAGCAAACCAGCAATTGCGGGGAATGGTAAATTGCAATAAATGTCCCTCAAAAAGCTTGTTGCCTAAAAGTATTTCAGATGTTGACCCATCGGGAAAAATGCAAGAAATTATAATTGGGCTGCCTAAATAAAAATGCCAGGTTTCATCGGATGCGATTCGGTGAAAAGCCGAAAAATCATCGTTTTGGAGCAGGAAGTATATAGAGGTCGAAAAGCAATGCGCTGATTTATAGCGTACAGGAAGATGTTCGGCAAGTATTTTCTCTTCTGAGCGATATACTTCGCTGAACCAGCCTCCTTCAGGATGCCGCACCAATCCAAGATGTTCGATTATTGAATCCGCATCATTCGTCTTTTGGCTTTTTTTTGCGCTCATTTTTATCGGGGCGTTTTTCGTTTATCATGTAAATTAAGCGGAAAGTCCACAAATTATTATAAAAATCCCGCTCTTGAGGTTTTCCGTTTTCGGGATCAATCATCATTCGTGTGGCAATTTTATCAATTGAATAGGAATAGCGCGCATTAAGTATCAGGTTGTTGTAAAGCCTTACCCGTACATCGCCAAATGCCTGCCAATCATCGCGATCGAATACGTTTGTTAAAACCGAAACGGAATCAACTTTATACCCATCCTTATATTCTTCGGCAAAAACAAGGCGGTTGTACGAAATGCCAACCCCAGCCGAAACAACATCCCTGTCGGTATATTGAACCATAAAAGGCACGCTAACATAATTTAGTTTTAGTAGGTACGACCCATCCAGCGAATCCTCGTATAACTTTTTTTGCTTGCTGCCTTTTTGTGAGTACAATGTTTCGAGTGAAAGCGACCAGTTTTTGTATATTGGGGCCACAACCCCAACCCCGCCTTCAAAGCCGGTTTTTTTAAACTTGAATTGATAATCCCCATCAACCTGGCTCTTGTTCATGCCTACAATTACTTCGCCTTTAAACAATTGCGAATAGCCTACACTATTGATCAAAACCAAAAACAAACCCAAAATTATATGATGCACTGCATTTTTCATTCCAAACCTAGTAAAAATTGTTTTGTAAATTAACGTTAAAAACCGCATCTGATTATAAGCTGAAGAGGAAATTGCCTACTGCACGTTTTTTAAAGTAAGTTGTATCCGTTTTCGTTCTTTATCAATTTCCAATACTTTTACCCTAACTTTTTGGTTCAATTTTACAATTGTGTTAGGGTCTTTCACATATTTATCGGCAAGTTGGCTTACGTGTATCAAGCCATCCTGATGCACCCCAATATCAACAAAAGCACCAAAATTGGTGATGTTGGTAACGAGTCCGTCCAAAATCATTCCTGGCCTAAGGTCATCCATGGAGTTTACATTTTTATCAAACTCGAAAAGTTCAAATTTTTGTCGAGGGTCGCGTCCCGGTTTTGAAAGTTCTGCCATAATATCGGTAAGTGTTGGCATCCCTACTTTATCGCTGATAAATTCTTCGAGTTTTATTTGTTTTCGTAAATCTTCGTTTTGGATAAGTTCCGCCACCGAACAACCCGCTTTTTTTGCCATACGTGTAACAATTGTATAGCTCTCGGGATGAACAGCGCTGGAATCGAGTGGGTTTTCTGCATCGCGGATGCGGAGGAACCCGGCAGCTTGCTCATAAACTTTGTCGCCAAAACGGGGAACATTTTTAAGTTGCTCCCGCGATTTGAACATCCCATTCTTTTCACGGTATTCCACAATCCGTGTGGCAAGCACAGGCCCAACCCCTGAAACATAAGTCAACAACTGTTTGCTTGCCGTATTAAGCTCAACGCCTACTTTATTCACACAACTTTCAACCACGCTTTCGAGGCTTTTTTGCAACAAAGCCTGGTTTACATCATGCTGGTATTGACCAACCCCAATGGATTTCGGATCAATTTTAACCAATTCCGAAAGTGGGTCCATCAGCCTCCGGCCAATAGAAACCGAACCGCGGACTGTTACATCGTACTCAGGGAATTCCTCGCGTGCAACCGCTGAGGCTGAATACACCGAAGCACCGTTTTCGTTTACCATCAAAGCAATCAACTCTGTATCGAAAGGAATTCTGCGGACAAGGTTCTCGGTTTCGCGCCCGGCTGTGCCGTTTCCTATGGCAATAGCTTCAACCTTATAGGCTTTTACAAGGTTCTGTATTTTTGCAACCGATTGTTTTACTTCGCTTTGCGGTGGATGCGGATAAATAGTTTCGTTATGCAAAAGGCGTCCTTGCCTGTCGAGGATTACAAGTTTGCAACCACTTCTAAAACCTGGGTCAATAGCTAAAACGGTTTTCTGGCCTAAAGGCGGAAGCATAAGCAATTGCCTGAGGTTTTCGGCAAAAACCCTAATTGCTTCCAGATCGGCTTTTTCTTTCACCATTTGCCGGTATTCGGTTTCAATCGAAGGTTGCAAAAGACGCTTGTAGGAATCCTTAACAGCCTCCTCCACAAGGTGCGAACATTCATTATTTGATTTAACAAATAACTTGTTGAGTGCTTCGCGTGCACCTTCTTCTTCAGGTTCGATGCTCAGTTTCAAAAAACCTTCGTTCTCGCCACGGAACATAGCCATTAAGCGGTGCGAAGGAGCTTTCATCAAAGGTTCTGACCAGTCGTAATAAGTTTCGTATTTTATACCTTCCAACTCTTTGCCACGCACAGGCTTTGAATTTATTGCCCCCGACCGCTCAAAATGGTTACGGATACGCTGTCGGCTTTGCTGGTTTTCGTTAACCCATTCGGCAATAATATCGCGGGCACCGGCAATAGCCTCTTCTTCATTTTTCACATCCTTGGCAGTGTTTACAAACTCCTTGGCTTTTCGGAAAGGATTAGCTTCGTGTTGATTAAGGATAATACGGGCAAGAGGTTCGAGACCTTTTTCGCGGGCTATGGAAGCGCGTGTGCGACGCTTTGGCTTGTAGGGCAGGTACAAATCTTCGAGTTCGCTTTTGGTGGTAGCACCCAGAAAAAGTTTTTCCAATTCGGGCGTAAGTTTTTCCTGTTCCCTTACCGAGGCAATAATTGCTTCCCTGCGCTTTTCGAGTTCAACAATTTTTTCGTGCATTTCGCGGATGGCGGCAATCTGCACTTCATCCAAACTGCCGGTCATTTCCTTGCGGTACCGCGCTATAAAAGGGACTGTAGCCCCTTCGAGAAGCAAATTGATGGTGTTTTGTACCTGAAAATCACGAATACCAAGCTCGTTGGCAATTTGTTGGATGTATTTGTTTTCCATAGTAAAGTAAGGAAGTGGTATCAAAAAAAACAGGATTAAATTCCCTATCACGGCAAAAATAAGAAAAGATGGCCGAATGGGAAGGGAAAAGGCTTACACTGCACCATAATTCTGCTCATCATGCATTCTTTCTGGAATTCTGAACAATGAATTCTATTCGTTCGATTATCTTTGAAATGGAAGTAACTTTTACCGTAAACCAGTCATACTATGATTTAGCCAAATTAATTAGAGCCTGTCCATAAAGTTGACATTTATTTTTATTTACGATGTACGAGTTACGATTGACAATTATAACTCGCTGAAAAACAATCGTAAATCGTAATTTGTAATTCGTAAATTTTAGGACGAACCAAGTTTAAAAACAAACTCTAATTATGTTTGATTTTCGTAACAAAAAAGTCCTAATTTTACTTTGTTAAACAATCAATGCCTTATGACTTCGCGCCGTAATTTTATCAAATCTACAGGAATTGGTGTTGCCGGTTTGGCAGCAAGCAGTTATGGCAATTTATTTGCTGCCCCGTTCCTTTACGAACCACCTGATTATAAAAGCCTTCGCCCCGTTATTGATAAAAGGAATTTTGTCAGTGCAGCAGTTGAAGAAACCATTTCGAGGGTGAAAAAAGAAATTTCGGATCCTGAACTTGCATGGCTTTTCGAAAACTGCTTTCCCAATACACTTGATACAACCGTTACGTTTACCGAATTGGATGGCAAACCTGATACCTTTGTTATTACTGGCGATATTCACGCTATGTGGCTCCGCGATTCTTCGGCACAGGTTTGGCCTTATCTGCCGTTGACCAAACAGGATTTGCCACTTCGCAATTTAATTGCTGGTGTTATAAACCGCCAGGTAAAATGTATTTTGCTTGATCCTTATGCCAACGCATTCGTGGATGGCAACGAAATCAGCGAATGGAAGTCGGACATAACCGATATGAAACCCGGCATTCATGAGCGAAAATGGGAAATTGATTCCTTGTGTTATCCAATCAGGCTTGCGCATGGGTACTGGAAAGCAACAGGAGACACGTCCGTTTTTGATGCAGACTGGCTTAAAGCCATGGAATTGGTTGTTGATACATTTATTGTTCAGCAACGCAAGCAGAACGCAGGACCATACTCATTTAAAAGAGTAACTGCCTGGCAGACCGACACGGTTCCCGGAAACGGTATGGGCAATCCTTTGCGTCCGGTTGGATTAATTTGTTCGGTATTCCGCCCTTCGGATGATGCAACCATTTTTCCGTTCCTAATTCCCTCTAATTATTTTGCTGTAAAATCGCTTCGACAGCTTATCGAACTGTGCGAAAATGTTACTGGCAACAAGGCACTGGCTTCAAAAAGCCGTCGATTGGCGGATGAAGTGGAACAAGCCCTTAAACAATTTGCAGTTCATCAGCATTTGAACTACGGCAATATTTTAGCTTACGAGGTGGATGGTTTTGGTAACCGGCTGATAATGGACGACAGCAATGTTCCGAGCATTCTTTCCTTGCCTTATTTGGATTGTATCGACAAAAATGATGTTATTTACCAAAACACCCGGAAATTCTTGTTGAGCAAAGATCATTGCTGGTTTTTTGAAGGAAAAGCTGCATCAGGAATTGGAAGCCCACATACTTTGCCCGATAAAATTTGGCCAATGACCATTATTATGCAAGCTTTAACCAGTTCAAATGCTGACGAAATTAAAAATTGCCTGTTCATGTTGAAAACCACCCATGCCGGCAAAGGCTTTATGCATGAATCCTTCAACAAAGATAAACCCGAGGATTATACCCGAAGCTGGTTTGCATGGGCAAATACCTTGTTCGGTGAATTGATCATTAAAGTACATGCCGAGCATCCTGAGTTTCTCAAAACTGTAGATTAGCACTAAAATTTATATATTCAAATATTACGTTTAAATACTGATAATTAGATAATTGACAAGATAGGGGAAAGTACTTCAACAAATACTTTCCTTTTTTTATTTGTGCTTGTAGGGGTAAAAGCTGTTTTTCGTGTCTATATAGTGTGAAAATACATTTGTTATGAGTACACATAAGCTTTTTGAATGTTTTTAGTTTTTCAAAATTAATTTTTCCCGGTTCAAAAGCATTAACAAAAAAAAGCATAAACTTTTATACACTAAACGCCATGAAACCAATCTACCACCCCTTCATTTTTCTTGCCATTACACTGGCTTGCATCCTGACTTCAGTTCCTGCTTCTGCAAAAGCTTTCTATGTAGATGATTCGCTTGCTTACTCTGATTCGATGATGGTAATGCCGACCATTCATTTGGAGACACCCAATGGCGGCGAGGTGTGGCAGGGCGGTACCCAGCATAACATTGTCTGGACTGGGACTAATCTGAGCGTGGGAGTTTTGATTGATTTATCCATTGATGGGGGAAATACGTGGGCAAATATAAATGGCAGCTATACTTCAGATATTGGTGGTTCCATGATTACCTGGATTCCTCAAACGGCCA
>CAJAXK010000229.1 GCA_903946925.1 uncultured Bacteroidales bacterium
AATAAAAAGTGCTATTTAATGCTCTTTTTAATTGTATATAATTAAATTAGCGTATATTTACACCATAAATAACATACTGATAGAATTTGATAATGGGTCAAGTACTATCGGTTTTAAAAAAATTTTGCGAAAAAGTCTATACAACAGATAATGAGCATCTTAATCTTTATTCATTTCTTGGGTGTTACAGCAATCTTTTTGTAGTGTACCGTCGAAATAATATTGACAAGGCATATTCTTATCTTTTAGGATTGATGAAATGCGAGAAAAGCCACACGAATATGGAGCGGATGGTTGAGCAAGTGCCAGATCAAGAGTATTACCAGTACTATAATTTTCTCAGTGAATCCAAGTGGGACTATAAAGAAGTCAATAAACGGACTGCTTTAGAAGCCTCCGCATTAATGGGGGGCAGAAAAGCCAAAAGTGGCAAACCTACTGGGTTGATTATAGATGAAAGTTCTCATTTAAAAAAAGGTGTCGAGTCGGTTGGCGTGGCACGTCAATATGCGGGTGTTTCAGGGAAAGTTGACAATTGCCAGGTGTCGGTTTACTGTTCGCTTTGTAATGAAGATAATGCGACACTAATTGATACGGCACTTTTCCTGCCCCAGAAGTGGATTGACGATAAGCAAAGGTGCGACAAAGCGCACATTCCCGAATCGGAACGCATCTTTGAAACCAAGCCAGAAAAGGCATTGACGATGATTAAATCGAATTTGGCTTTGGGGGTAAAGTTTGATTGGATTGGTGGGGATGGTTTGTATGGGCACAATACGGAACTGTCAAGGGGATTGGACAAAGAGAACTTGTTTTATGTTCTGGACGTACACAAGGACGAACTGATTTATCTGGAAGAACCTTGTTTTTCAGTACCAGCTAAACAAGGCAAACGAGGTGCAACACCTACTAAAATCAAAGCTGACAAACCCTCGGTACGTATAGACAAATACTGCAATGATTTAGTTGAAAACCAATGGGATAATGTTGAAGTTAGAAAGACTGCGAAAGGTTTAAAATTTGTTTTTGTCCATACCGTTGCAATTTGGCATTGGAATGGTATAGAAGAAAAAGCCCAGGCAAGGACCCTGGTTATTACCCGTACCCAAGAGAAGAACCCAAAGGTGAAATATAGTTTTAGCAATGGGACAATCACCGATTATACCGCAAAAGAATATGCGTATTTTCAGTGTGGCCGATACTGGGTCGAGCGGTGCTTCGATGATGCAAAAAACGAGATTGGATTATCCGGCTACCAAGTTCGGAAATGGATAGCTTGGCAACACCACCAATCATTGGTCATGATGGCATGCTTGTACCTACTCAATATAAGAATAGAAAAAAAATCTGAATATGAATTGATGAGTGTCCGTGATGCAAGGATAATGATCATTGCGCATCTGTTTTCAGATCAAGATACAATTGCGAAACTACATGATCAAATGCTAATCAGGCACAAAAATCGGAAACGGGATATTGACCGCTATTATAAAAACAATGATGATTCTTAAAGTCTAAAAGTAGAACTAAGGGCTTATGCAACCAACCGTTATATTACCGGTTACGGAAACAATGTTTTAGTGATAACCTTACCAAGCACCTATGCAGTAATATATAATCCCGACCTTACCTACGGAACAGTGGCCGATAATGATGGCAATGTTTACAAAACCATCAAAATTGGCACTCAGACATGGATGGCCGAAAACCTGAAAACCACCAGATACCGCAACGGTGACCCGATACCCAATGTAACAGATAATTCGAACTGGATGGCTTTAACTTCAGGAGCCTATTGCTGGTACAAAAATGATGCCGACACCTATAAGTCAACCTATGGCGCTATGTACAATTGGTATGCTGTGGCCGATAGCCGTAACGTTGCCCCGATAGGTTGGCATATACCAACTGATGCCGAGTGGACTACCTTGGCCACTTTTCTTGGTGGTCATGACGTTGCCGGCGGCAAACTAAAAGAAATAGGCACAACTCACTGGTTAAGCCCAAATAGCGATGCCACCAATAGCAGTGGTTTTACAGCCCTTCCGGGCGGCCGCTACTACAACGAAGATGTATTCTTCCCTCTTACATTCTACGGGTACTGGTGGAGCAGTAACAGTTCGCCTTACGATAATACCCAAGCATTGAACCGCAGCCTCTACTACAACAAGGCCTTTATCGGCAACAACGGCTATCTTAAGCAGTTCGGCTGCTCCGTGAGGTGCGTACAGGACTAGGTTTTTCGATTTTCAATTGCAATTATTGTTACTAATGATTAAATTTGAACAACTTAAATACGATTATCCCCATGAAAAAGAAAGCCCTATTCTATAGAATTCTCCTCGCTGGATTGCTATTGCTTATTTTGTTGGTTTGGAATAAAGAGCTAGTTGCCCCTGATCATGTTTATGACATTGATGGAAACGTTTATCATGCAGTAGTTATCGGCTCCCAAATGAAAGAAGCAGGCACAACTCATTGGATGTCGCCTAACACCGGTGCCACCAACAGCAGTGGTTTTACGGCCCTTCCGGATGGCATGCGCCGAGGCCCATGGGGAGCTAGCATCACCCAAGTCTTTGACTATT
>CAJAXK010000230.1 GCA_903946925.1 uncultured Bacteroidales bacterium
GTACGAAAATGATATGCCGTCGTGCATTGTTTACGACGAAGGCCGCGTTGTCTATGCCAACAACAGCCGCACCTACTTTGGCGAGGTGTACCTAAAGGACCACCTTGGCAATGTGCGCGTAGCCTGCCGCCGCGAAAATGGTGTGCTTAAAACCCGCCAGGTCGATAGTTACTACCCCTTTGGAATGAATATTAAAGGATTAACCTTAAATAGCACCGATGTAAACCGCCCAAATAAGTACCTTTACAACGGCAAACAGATGCAGGACGAAATGGGGCTGGTGTGGTTGGATTACGGGGCAAGGTTTTATGATGCGGTGCTGGGAAGATGGCACTCTCCGGATCCATCAGCAGAAGAACGTTTTTCCTTCTCACCTTATAATTTCTGTAGCAATAACCCGATCACAAGAATTGATTCTGATGGTGCTTTAGACGATATTGTCATTACCGGGGAGAATAATTCAAGTGTAACCCTTAAGACAGGTTTAATTGATGTTGAAGTTGATGCAAGCTCATTAGGGGTTGACTTTGGTGGAAGTTACTCCTTGCAAGGTGAAGATGTGGTAAGTGCCGGGCTGGATATTGTTGGCATTCTTGACCCAACAGGGGTAGCTGATGGTTTAAATGCAGGGTTACAAGCTAAAAATGGCAATTGGTTAGGTGCAGGTATCAGTGTTTTAGGCATTGTTCCTTATGTTGGTGATTTAGCAAAGGTCGGAAAAGTCGGGAAGGATGTTAAGATTATTAATGAAGCCATTGATGCTGTGAAAGTTGTAAACGGGAACTCAAAAGCAAGCACAAAAGCCCAGCACGTTTACGAGATAGTGAATATAACTACCAGCAAAGTTGAAAAAGTTGGGATAAGTGGCGGTAAGGTATCAAAGGCCGGAGATTCATATAGAGCTACCAGCCAGGTAAATAAACTGAATAAAGCTGGCGGTAATTATACCTCGAGAGTTGTTGAAAAAATTCCAGCAGGCAAAGGGGCAAGACAAAAAGCATTAGATGCTGAAAAGCGAGTTACCAATGCAAATAAAGGAAGTATAAATAAAGATCTTCATAAAAGACCTAAACCACAGTAATTATGACTTTGTACTATATACATTTAGGCCTAAGTTATTACGATTATATCGAATCCAATAATGAGTTGCGGTATGAGTTTCAACAGCACACAAATTTCATTGATGATTATTTTTCCAAAAAAATAAGAAAAGCGAGATTTAAAACAGATGGTACTTTTAATACAGTATCTGTTTCACCAACAGAATTTGTTATAAAACCAAATTCAATAGTTCCAATAGATGTTTTGAAGGTTAGTTTGCCTTTTGAGAGAAGCAGATATGAAGCTACAAAAGGCACAAGAGATTGCAGTTATTATCTTGAATTATTAGAACAAGGCTTTATAAAGGCTTCTGATTTTAAACCAATCCCATTAGAAACACTATTAAATTTAATTGAAGAGTTCAAGCAAGGTGGATGTAAAAATGAATGGGTTCACAAAAAGAAACGATCTAAAGAAGAAAATTTAGAAATTATTTTAACTTGTGAGTTTACTACTAATTATTTTCAATTAATAGTTACTGCGATTCAAATTTCAACAAAAAAAGAACTTGTCAAAGGTATGCTAATAAGAACAGAAACAGGCGTTTCTATTCACGAAGGCATGTACAAAGATATTATTATCGACAAGGATATTATTATTACAGACAGTTCAGATAGTCCAAGAATTATAATAAACAAAGAGGCCGTTCAACAAGGAAAATTAGACTTCATTATAGTTGGGGACAAAGACATAAAAGCAGTGTTGTCTTACAAATCTTAAAAGCAAAGCCTCCGTTCGCGCGAGTCTTTCCTTCAGACGCATGCGGGTACATTTTATGGCAATCCGAGGCTGGCCCCCCCCGCTGGCGCGGATCTGTGATCCGTGCCGGTACAATCTACCAAAATTAACACCGGCTGCTCAATGGCAACTATTCCGAAGTACTCAACGGGTCATGGGTCAACAATAATAAATATGGCGAGCAAATCAGCAATTTCCATTCCAATCAAGCCTACGACCTGAACGGCAACATACAAGGCATCAAACGGAAGGGTTTGTTAAGCCCAAACAACTCACCGGGTTATATCGACGAGTTACTGTACTTTTACCAAGGCAACCAGTTGGTTGGTGTCGACGACAAAACCACCACCACCAATGGCGGCGATTTCGTTGACAACTTTAATTGCTATTACTACACCCAGGAGCCCGAATATGGGTACGATGCCAATGGCAACCTTACCCTCGACAAGAATAAGGGCATATTAAACATTGCCTATAATAACCTTAACCTCCCCTCTTCCATTGACAAAACCGGAGGATACCGGATTGCTTATGTTTACGATGCCGCAGGCAACAAACTGCAGCAGCTTTATTACGAGAATGGCAACCTTGTAAAAACCACCGATTTTATCGGTAACTTTGTGTACGAAAACGATATGCCATCGTGTATTGTGTACGACGAAGGCCGTGTTGTTTATGCCAACAATAGCCGTACCTACTTTGGCGAGGTGTACCTAAAGGACCACCTTGGCAATGTGCGCGTAGCCTGCCGCCGCGAAAATGGGGTGTTAAAAACCCGCCAAGTCGATAGTTACTACCCCTTTGGAATGAATATTAAAGGATTAACATCAAATAGCACCGATGTAAACCGCCCAAATGAGTACCTTTACAACGGAAAAATGATGCAGGACGAAATGGGGCTGGGGTGGTTGGATTACGGGGCAAGGTTTTATGATGCGGTGCTGGGGAGATGGCATTCGCCGGATCCACTTGAACAGTATGAGAGCGGTTATGTTTACGGGGGGAATAACCCAATTTCAATGAATGGCCCTATGGGAATGTGGGCGGAATATTTTAGTCTTAATATTAATCTTAATCATACAAAATCAGTAGTTAATAATGTAGGGCAAATAATTTTCAATGATCCGAAAAGCAAAGACAAGAACATTTATAAATCCCCGGATGGGAAGAAAGGATCTGATGGAAATACAACAGGGCTTGAAGATGTTGGCGATGAGCAGCCAGGCTATGATTACTCCGTGGGTAAATATATCATTCCAGGCACAAACTTGCCAGTAAATTACCGAATGCCGCAAAGTGGAAACATTGATATAGATTTATCAATTGAAGAACTTGTTCTTGGAGGAACTGTAAGTTACAAGGCAATTAAATTTATTGCAAGGCGAATTGCTCGTATTACGGTTAAAGAACTGTTGCAAGATGCAGCACCTGGGAATAAAACTAAAGGGCCATCTCAGCAATGGGTTAAGAAAGGTGATATTTCAACCGCAGAAAAAGATTTTAAGAATCTCCAACCTAAAAATGTTAAACCTATACAAACTCAATATGGGCCAGGCAAAACAGGAACATTAACTGATGGCAAAACTGTCACAGTAAGACCTGGCAGTTCCGAAGGTTCTCCAACAGTTGAAATCAGAAACCCTCTTAATAATCGAGGTCTTGAGGTTAGATACAAATAAATGTTTTCGTATGAATGATTTATTAAACAAAAAAGCAAAAGAAGTAATAGCTCAATTTTTAGATGAAGAATTCTACTTATCTAGGTCTCGATTAATAGAGGTTGGATGGAGTTTTATTCCAATTTACCAATACCTTGATCCTTTGCAGGCTGAATGGATTTCAAATGCAATTACAGAAACGACTTCTTGTAAAAAGATTTTGGCAATTGACATTGAATACAAGTCTGAACCAAAAGCAATAGAATTTGAGGCCACTAGGGATGAAATCTTAGCCTTTCTTTTTGCAAGTACTGGATCTGTTATTTTAACAAATAATAGTGTTGACTTTCTATACTATAAAGATCAAATAAATCGGTTTAGTGTTATTTGTGGAAGTAATAAGTTTTTAAGAAAATCATACCCAAGTTCTTTTGACACAATGAAGGTTATGTTCTACTACTATTGGCAAGATGATCAGGTTTTTTCTTCTGGAGAGAAAGATTTTTATCAGAATGTATGGAAGGAATTTAATAATTTACCTGATGTTGATAATGTTCTATAAATCAAAAACAATAATAACAAGTTAACCGTGCCTGTACAAACTACCAATATTATCACCGCTTGCTCAATGTCTGAATAACCTGAACCTCCCTGCATCCATCGATAATTTAGGAGGGCACCCTGCACTTATAAATTGAAAATGTCTGCTATTTACAATTAACTATTTCCCATTAACTATTTCCCTTCCCCCCACCCACACAGGCAGTGCCGGCTGGCTCCATGTACGTTTTCCTGTCATGGTTATTGCAATTGCTGTCGCTTCAACCCACCCAATAAGGCACACTGTCTATAGCCCTCCCACAAAAACCCTTCGCAATTATTCCGCCAGTAAACCTTCCCAATTTATTCGGCCCCATTTAAGGTGTTTTATCGGTTCTGTATAAAAATTGTAAGCCCCAATATTTAGTTAACGCA
>CAJAXK010000231.1 GCA_903946925.1 uncultured Bacteroidales bacterium
AAAATGCACGAAGTGATGAAAGAATTTGTGATTCCAATATCCTTAACAGTTGTATAGTTTCATAAGTTGTTATCTTATCAATTTTTTATAGTACACGTATACAACATATTATAGACTGGAAAACGCGACTTTAAGTCGCACCCCGACTACTAAACGGTCAGCGGGCAAACCAAGTTTGGAATATTCAGGGCTTCACTTTGAGTGAAGCCCTGAATACTCGGACTGGCGGGTTTGCCCAAGCTGGGCAGAGGCAAAGGCCAAAGTGAATTTCAGAAATGTTATTCATATCCATTTTTTACCACAGCTTTTCCACCTTTTTCAAATTTAAGGACAATTGTTTTTCGATCTGTTGATTCCAACCGCTCCATTTTTTCAGAACTCCCTATAAAAAAGGTATGAAATGGAAGTTGTATTTGGGCTGTGCCACCTTCGGGGGCAATAATTGTAAATGAGTCAATAATTCCATTTTCTTTTGCTGTGCTTATCAGGAATGCTCCTTCGGAACGCAGGTTGTTGAATGAGATTTCTTTCCATTCAGCGGGCACAGCGGGGAAAATCCGGATCGTGCCATTATGGCTTTGGAGCAACATTTCCTGCACCCCGGTAGCAAATGCAAAATTGCCTTCCAAAGTAAAAGGATCATACGTATAAGTGCTGTGGCCAGCTTTACATTGGTCGCCGTTAAGGTGAAAACTGTTTGGCGAGCAAAAGCACGAAGCAAAGGTTTGCAATGCCTTGGCAGCATCCTCGCCACGGTTCATCCGGGCATACATGTTAGCAAGCCAACTAAACGAATACCCGCACCATTGCGATGTACCGTTTTTCTCAAGCCTTTCTATACTTTTCAAAATAATTTCCTTATCATTTTCCGAGTTAAAATCGAGCTGCCCAAGTGGATGGAAAGCCATCAGGTGCGAAAAATGCCGGTGCGATTCGTTTAACGCAAAGCCATTGGCCACGCTCAACCCTCCGGTTTCATCCAAATCGTAGTTGCCAAATTGTGCTAATATGGATAGCCAATGTTCGGCTTCATTGGTCAAACCCAGTTCGAGTGCCAGTTCAGCAGCTTTTTCGAATGTAAAGCGGCAAAGTGCCAGATCGTAATTGGTTATGGTTAAAAACCAGGCATCTATACTATTGTCCCTAAACTCCGGGCTTGAACTCATGGGCAGCGAACGAAGCCCGTCTTTCAATTCGGTAACCTGTTCCAAAAAATTAGCTGTTGCCGAAAGCCAGGGGTAAGCCTTGTTTTTTAGGAATTCCCTGTCCATGGAATAACGCCATTGCAGGTAAAAATTTTGCGAGAGCCAAGCCCCCACCGTTGGAGAAAGCGAATACATGTGCCATCCACCCATCGGCATTCCCTCAAGGGTCGAAACGCCAGGTACATTTAAACCTTTGGCACCGAAAACTGTAGTAGCATACGTTTCAAATGTTTGTTTATGCTCCCAAAGCCAGTCGGTAAAAACTGCGCCTTCTTCGATATGGTTGCCCGTAAACGAAGGCCAGTAGCTGAGTTGGGTATTTAAATCATTGTGTAAATCACCCTTCCATGGGGGTAGTTTTCCGTTGTCGGCTGTCCAAACTGCCTGAAGTGTGATAGGAGGGGAGCCTTTTCGCGATGCAGCTCCAAATTTATACATTTCGCGATGGTATTGCTTTTCGAGTAGCGGATCGGGTAAGCCGACTGATGATTGATTCCAGTATGCAAGCCACCATTGTTTGTGGTTAGCAGCACTTTGATCGAAATGAGTTTTTATGGCTTTTTTAACAAGTGTTTGGGCTGCAATTGTCTTTGGTTTGTCGCTATAATGCGAAGTAATTGTAAAGCAACCTTCGCTACCCGATTTGGTGTTCTTGAAATTTACTGCTGCCTCATACGTTAAAGTTCCCCAAGCTTTTTGGCGATAAATCGTCGTGTTTTTCAGGGTAGCGATACTTCCATCTTCGTAACCAAGCCGCCGGAGGTCGTTCCCACCTACAACTTGATTTTCACTTTGCTTTTCCCCTTTTCCGGAATAAGCCGGGGCTTTTAGCATGGGGATTATCGAAACCCCTTGCCATTCATACCTTGCCATTGGTGAAGTTGCATCTACAAAAGTGCGGAAGATAATTCCGTTTTCCCATTTAATGGTACAAATGGCGGATGCAATATTCAAAGTAGCCGATTCCACAGGACCTAAATCCTTTATATCAAATTCAATAGCTGCTCCAGGGATTTTGGTTGGTGCTGCATCGCGGTCGTAAGGCTCGTCGGCAACTTTCCACACCGTATCGAAATCGCCCTTTAGCCTTTGCTGGTAAGCCCATTTATACGTGTATTTTTCAATTTCGGCGGTTGGCCTCAAATCCCATAAATCGGCCCTATCTATCGAAAGCCGCAACATACCGTTGCTTTGCCATACCAAAACGCCAATTATTCCATTTCCCAACGGAAATCCTTGATCCCACTTCTCTGGAATTGCTGAAAAAGTAAGGTTTGATGATTCTTTAGGCTGCGCCTGCAAAACAGTCAGGTGCCCAATAAAGCAAAGTAGGAGGACGGTATTTTTAAAAAAGTTCATTAGGTTGTTTTTGTTTATTAAAATGGTGTTTTTACCACAATGGCCTTGAAAGTGTAAAAATACCTTTTTTTTAAAAATATTTAGCCAGCTTGTTTTACTTGTTTTAAAGTATCTATTCACCCTATATCCGAAAACTGAACAATATACCACTTTAATTGATTTAGGCTGTTAGTTTTTTAGGCTGTTAGGGCTTTGCTATTCACTTAAAGCGTAAGTTAATCCATTATATAGCAAAAGATGAACAAACATAACATCTAACCCCTAACATCCAAATCCATGAATAAATACGTTTCAGAAACCAATTTTTATCTTTTTCAATATTGTTAATCCTACCGAATTTGAAATTATTTTTATCCTGAAATGAAAAAATAAGTAACTTCGCAAGTTACAAATAACAAAACCCAAATCATCGGTATAATAAAGATCATCATTGAAAATAATACAAAATATTCGTGAAAAATTTGCCAAATCATTTTTGCTGAAACATCAGACCGAAATGAATAGGACGCAAAAACAGGTAAACCTGAACAGTGCGCGTACATTGGTTTTACTCTACAATTTACCTGACGAGGCAACCTATAAAATTGCTGAATCCATTGTTGTGAGACTTGGTGAAATGAACCTAAAAGTGCGGGTTGTTTGCTATACCGAATCGAAAATCCTGCCACATTATTTCATCCCGAAAATCTCTCAGGACATTTTCACGGCAAAAGATTTGAATTGGCGTTTCCAACCTCAAAAACCCTTTTATAAGGATTTTATCGAAACTGAATACGATATTTTAATTGATTTGAGCCTTACTAACAATCTTCCTCTGCTTTATTGTGCTGCACTATCCAAGGCTGGCTTAAAAGTTGGAAGGTTTCAGGAAGAGCATCAACCATTTTACGATCTTATGATACACACTACCGAAAACGAAACAATTGATTCCTTTGCCGAACAAGTTATATATTATTTGAGCCGAATTAACACCTAATAAAATGAGCAATAAATTTAAAGGAACCGGTGTCGCCATAGTTACACCTTTCCACAAACAAGGCACTATCGACTTCACTTCGCTCGAACGGTTGATAGAGCACTTAATCTCGGGTGGGGTGAATTACTTGGTGGTGCAAGGCACAACCGCTGAAACCGCCACACTCACACGTGAAGAAAAGAATGCTCTTGCAGGTTTTGTTGTGGAGATTGCAAATAAAAGGCTGCCACTTGTTCTTGGCATAGGAAGCAACAGTACACAGGATGTAATCAATTCGATCAGAACGAATTTGCTCGAAGGTTATGATGCAATACTAACAGTTACACCGTATTACAACAAACCCCAGCAGCGGGGACTTTACCTTCATTACAAAAACATTGCCACGGTTAGCCCGCTACCTATCATCATGTACAACGTACCGAGCCGTACTTCGGTAAACATGAAACCCGAAACTACCCTTCAGCTTGCCAACGAATTTGAGAATATTATTGGCGTAAAGGAGGCTTCGGGAAGTGTTGAACAAGTAATGGCGATTATCCGTAACAAACCAAAGGATTTTCTGGTTATCTCGGGCGACGATCTGTTAACTCTTCCTTTGCTTGGCATGGGTGCTGATGGTGTTATTTCGGTTGTTGCAAATGCATACCCAAAACAATTTAGCGATATGGTAACGCTTGGGCTTAAGGGTGATATGAAAAAAGCCCGCGAAATCCATTATAAACTTACTGATTTTATCAACTCCATTTTTGCCGATGGAAACCCATCCGGGATTAAAGCAGCCTTGGAAATAAAACAATTGATAGCAAACAACTTGCGCTTACCGTTGGTGAAAATAGAGAAACCCCATTACAACCAACTTTTAGCCCTGATGGCTGAAATAGAAAATGTTACAAATAAATAAATTGATTCAATGAAAAAAGATTTTCTACTTTTCTGCTTGCTTTTAACAGTCAGTACATTGCAGTCTCAAGTTGTTTCCCCACAACAAGCACGTGCTCAACAAGAACTCAACCGTAGGGGGGAGGTTTATTTTAGTTTTCAACTCCCCGACC
>CAJAXK010000232.1 GCA_903946925.1 uncultured Bacteroidales bacterium
GGTTGCAATCATTAGTCGACGAGACTTCTCATCCAGAAATGGAGATAGAATCTTGTGTCGCTTTGATATTAATTCTGTATCTTTCATTCGCCAAAGATACAACTTCGAATTAAAATAAACAAGTTATTTCGTTACAATGCCAAAGGAGCACCGAGCACATATTGGTTGGTTGCTGATGCAACCGGATACATTCCCATAGCCGAAAAAACATACCATGCCGAGGTTTGGCCATTATCCTCATCGCCACAAAGGCCATCGGGCAACGGCGTGTATAGCTTATCCATAATTTCGCGTACATGGAATTGCGTTTTCCAAGGCTCGCCAGCATAATTATACAAGTATGTTGCATGTTGTATGGGCTGGTTGCCGTGTGCATATTGCCCCATATCCATTATCAGCATTTCGGTAATTTCATGAATCTGGAAACCATAATACGAATAATCGAAAGTTGGCGGGGCAACAAAAACCGAATCTAATTTAGCGGTAAAAGGTTTGCTGCCTCCCATGAGGTTTATCAAACCTTGCACATCGTGAAAAACACACCAGGTCCAATGCCACGAACAGCCTTCAGTAAAAGCATCGCCCCATTTATCGGCTCTGAACGGCGATTGAAAACTACCATCGGCATTGCGCCCACGCATGAAATTCGCCGATTTATCAAAAACATTTTTGTAATTTGTGGCACGTTTGGCAAATAAATCAATTTCCGACTGTGGCCTTTTCAATTCTTTTGCCAGTTTGTAGATAGTATAATCTGCGAATGAGTATTCGATTGTACGGGCTGTATTTTCGTTTACACCTACATTATAAGGGATGTAGCCCAGTGAGTTGTAATAATCAACGCCATACCTTCCAACGGAATGTATCGGGCCTTCGCTCCTACTGTTTTTTAAAATGGCTTCGTAAAGTATGTTTATATCCTTATTAGGGATTCCTTTCAGATACGAATCGGCTATTAAAACCGCCGAATTTGATCCTATCATGCAATCGCGGTGGCCCGGGCTTGCCCACTCCGGAAGCCAGCCACTTTCCTTGTACGCATTGGCCAAACCTTCCATAATATGGCTGTTCAGCTCAGGATACATAAGGGTAAAAAACGGGAACACGGCCCTGAATGTATCCCAAAAACCATTGTCGGTAAACATATATCCAGCCTCAACCTTGCCATTATATGGGCTATAGTGAACAATATTACCATCCTGGTTATACTCATAAAATTTGCGCGGGAATAAAAGTGTGCGGTAAAGGGCTGTATAAAAAGTTGTAAGCTGGGCATCAGTGCCACCCTCAACAGCAACTTTACACAACTGCTGGTTCCATTCCGATTTTGCCTTTTCGCAAACCTGGTCGAACGACTGATTGCCGATTTCGCGCTGTAGATTTAGCTCGGCCTGTTTAGGACTTATAAAGGAAGAAGCAATCTTTAAATTTACCTTCTCGTCAGTTCCCGTAATGAACCTGATAATTGCTCCGGAATGGCTGCTTTTAGCCTCAAGGGAACCAGGCATTATGTGGCTGTCGGCCACGGCAAAAACCTCTTCAAAATTTTTATCAACATAAATAACAAAATAGTTTTTAAAATTATCAGGAACTCCACCTGAATTATTGCAAGCGTAACCGGTAATCTTTCGGTTGGCTGGATCAATTTCGATAAATGAATTTTTGAAGAATGCGTCCACAACCAGATATGCCTTGTCGGTTTTCGGATAGGTGATCCTGAAACATGCTGCTCTTTCGGTTGGAGTAATTTCAACGGTTGTGTTGTAATCGGCCAGGTAAACACTGTAATAGTGCGGCTTTGAAGTTTCTGCTTTATGCGAAAACCACGACTCGCGTTTATTTTCATCGAACACAAGCTTACCGGTAGTTGCAAAAATGGAAAAAGCGCCATAATCGTTAATCCATGGCGAGGGCTGGTGTGTTTGCTTAAATCCCCTGATTTTTGTGGAAGCATACTGGTAGCCCCAGCCATCGCCCATTTTGTTGGTTTGAGGGGTCCAGAAATTCATGCCCCATGGCAACGCGATTGCGGGGTATGTATTCCCGTTCGACAACTCATATTTTGAGTCGGTGCCAACCAAAGGATTAACATATTGGGTGTAGTCGCTAATTGTCTGACTATTGATTAACAGGCAGTTGAAAGCAAACAAGGCGGTCAAAAATATATTTTTCATACAGTTATGGTTTTAATGATGTTGCCACCCGATAAAGGTAAGCGTTTTTCGATCATATTTTTGATGGAAACATGAGCAAACCGAAATAGCTTTCGGCTATTAAGCTAAAAACGGGGTAAATTGATGCTTATAGATTTGAATCCATTCCGATAACTTAAAAATGAGGAATGGCCACTAAGGCACAAAATCTCTAAGTTTACTCATAATTGCTTGGTTTTATAGGAATTTGTTTTGGCAGACACATCGGCAAGCTCAGTGTGGCACTCAGTGCATAGCGTGATATTGCTTCGCTAAGTTCACTTAGCCTATAGTGCTGATTAACAAAACTCTGTGTGCCTTTGTGTCCTCTGTGCTGTTTCAACAAGCTCAGCACATCGCTCGTGGTTTTCTTTTTTTGGGGGTTTTCATAGCGGGCTCAAACTTTTCTTCTAAAATCAGTGGCAACAATATTTTGACGGAAATTGATTTTAGAAGCAAGCAGCAAACATGAAAACCTTTACTTCCTTTGTAACTACCCAACCCTTTACAAAGCTCTGATTAACATATATTTATCTTAGATTTGCAATAAGAAAAGCAGAGCTATTCGGCAGATAAGAAACAAACCGGTTCAGGCAGTTTTAACATAAAAAAAACTTAAAATCTGTAAATCAGCGTTAATCTGAGAGGATTGCGGAGCGTTATCTCGCAATGTGTTGGGTGGCACACTGAGTGCCACTGCGACTACGGCCTGAGCTTAGCCTATTACCTGCCGATGTGCCTAACGAAACAAATACCGTTCAAAAGGAATTAAACTTATGGGCAAAACAGTTGTATAATCCAAAAAATGAAGGGTGTATTGTGAAAAAAATCAGGCACTCAAACACTAAATTACAGCATCGCTATCTTTATGATATTTTATTTTATATGCTGTGGTATAAATTATTAATATTATAAAGTATAGCTTATATAATAATATATTTCATTATTGCAAACGAAGGGCGAAACATGCAATATTTTAATTATTTAAATCAATGTTCATATAATCAATATTTTATGGATATATGTAATAATTTAGATATTTGAAAACAATTATTATTACTATTTAAATGGCAGTTTGTAATATATTTTATTATTTTAGCCGCTTCAAATAAATTATTTCAAAACAATTAACTTATTTACCAACCAACCAACCTCAAGTTTTACCTCAAAACAAAAGTGCTTATGAAAAAAGTGACACTCTTGATGGCGCTGATCTTGTTCTGCTCATGGCAGTTCGTATTGGCCCAAAAAACCATCACAGGTAAGGTAACCGATGCCAAAGATGGCTCAACCATACCCGGTGTAAATGTGGTAGTTAAAGGAACTACCTCTGGAACAGTTACCGATTTAAACGGTGCTTATTCCTTAAAACTTCCTGCCGAAGCCCAGACATTGGCTTTTTCGTTCCTTGGTTACGAAACAAAAGAAGTAGAAATCGGCAACCAATCGGTTGTTGATGTAACTTTATCCGTTTCGGCCGAAGTTATCGAAGGCGTTGTAGTAACCGCTTTAGGCATTAAGCGCGAGAAGAAAGCCCTCGGTTATTCGATGCAGGAGCTTAAAGGCAGCGAGATTACCGAAACCCGCGATCCTAACGTGGTGAACGCCCTTAACGGGAAAATAGCTGGTTTGCAGGTCCGCCAGGCTTCTACCGGCGCATCCGGATCATCGAGGATGATAATACGTGGCAACAACTCCATTGGTTCCAACAACCAACCATTGGTTGTGGTTGATGGGATACCTATTAATAGTTCTACTGGCGGAACCGACGATTATTGGGGAAACCGTAACGTGGACAGGGGCTCGGGAATTGCCGATATTTCGCCCGACGATATCGAATCCATTTCGGTACTGAAAGGGCCTGCTGCTTCCGCTCTTTATGGAAGCCGCGCCGGTAATGGGGTTGTGATGATTACCACAAAAAAAGGCACGTCGAAAAAAGGCCTTGGCATTTCGTTCAACACCAACAATACTTTTGAAAATCCAATGGAAACCCCTGATTTCCAAAACGAATACGGCCAAGGCATTAATGGCGCTTTTGATGTAGCTTCTTCCGGAAGCTGGGGAGCAAAAATGGATGGAACCGAAGTTGAAGCATTAATGGGCAAAAAACCATATTCGGCTTCCGGCAACGATTTATACAAGGATTTTCTCCAAACAGGTTTTACAAGCACCAACAGTTTGGAATTGACAACCGGAAGCGACAACTCAACACTTAGGCTCGGTTTGACCCGTTTGGATAACAAAGGCGTGGTGCCAAATAGCAAATTTAACCGGACTTCCCTCGATTTGCGCACAACCGGACAATGGAAAAAGCTTTCGGCCGATGTAAAACTGAATTACATCAACCAAAATACCGAAAACAGGATAAAACTCGCCAGCGACCCCGACAATATTTTCCTCAACTATTTGCTTATGCCCCGCAGTGTTGCCATGAGCGATTATACCCAATATGAATCCACAAACTACGCTTTTACCGAGTTTGGTTCCCCGGCTTCGTATGTTTCCAATTACAATGGCATGTCGCGTAACCCATACTGGTCGGCCTACCGTAACACAAACTACGATTCAAAGGATCGCATAATCGGGTTTTTATCGTTGAAATACGATTTCACAAGCTGGTTGAACTTCCGGGTCCGTTATGGCTTGGATAATACATCAACCCTATATTCCGATAGGCTTGCAACTGGAACACCTTATTGGTTTACCGAAGGCATTACCGGCGATTTCAGGATGATTCAGGAAAAGTCGAAAGAACAAAATGTTGATTTCCTCCTAATGGCTCAAGGAACGCTTAAAGGAAAATTAAAAGGAAGTGCAACTTTTGGTGGGAACCTTATGAATTATAAATCCAACTATCAATTATCACAGGCACAAGGGCTTGTAATACCTGATTTTTATGCTGTTGCAAACGGGGTTAACCGCGAAACCGGTTATACCAAACGCGAAAAAGAAATAAGGTCGCTATACGGAACTGTTTCGCTATCCTATAACGATTGGGCGTACCTCGATGTTACCGGACGCAACGATGTTTCGTCAACCTTGCCAAGTGCCAACCGCAAATATTTTTATCCTTCGTTTGGTGGAAGTGTTATTATCAGCCAACTGCTCGAAAACAAAGGTACTGATTTAGGACCGATCAGTTTTGCCAAAGTCCGCGCTTCCTGGGCTGAGGTGGGTAACGATACCGATCCTTATATGCTCGACGATTACTACAACATCCAATATGTTCAAGGGGTGCTTACTTCCAGCCGCGACAATTACAAAACCAATCCTAACCTAAAACCCGAAAGCATCAAATCCACCGAATTGGGTATGGATTTACGGATGCTCGAAAACAGGATCGGGTTTGACTTTACATGGTATAAAAAGAATGCCATGGATCAAATCCTCAGGCTTTCGGTGCCACCCGCTACCGGATATCAGTACGAACTTATAAATGCCGGTAATGTCGAAAACAAAGGTTTTGAAATTGCTTTGAATGCCAATGTTGTAAAGCAGAAGAACTTCAACTGGGACCTTGTTTTAAATTTCTCTAAAAACACAAACAAAATTATTGAGCTGAACGACACCATAAAAGTTCAGGTGCTGAGCGATCCTTCTGTTTCGTTTATTAAAGTAGTTGCCGAAGCAGGTGGTAACTATGGCGATATGTATGGTTACACTTACCAAAGGAACGAAGCCGGACAAATATTGGTTGACGACAATGGCGTTCCGTTGAAATCGGAGGAAATGTCGAAATTGGGAAACTATCAGCCAAAGTTTATGATGGGTTTGAACAACAATTTTAAAATTTACGGTATCGATCTTGGGTTTATGATTGATATGCGTGCAGGTGGAGACGTTTACATGGGCAGTATGAAAACAGGTGCAGCTAGCGGAAACCTGGCAATGACACTTGATGGCCGTGGCGAAGCAGGTTTGGTAGTCCCAAATTCAGCAGTTGAATCTACCGGCGAAATCAACACAAAAGCCATCTCTTCACAAGATTACTGGTCTGGGATATCCAGCATTACCGAAGCTTGGATGTACGATGCAACCAATATTTGTTTCCGTGAATTGAACATTGGCTACACTTTGCCGGCTTCATTCTCGTCAAAAGCAAAGCTTTCGGCTATAAAAATTAGTTTTGTGGGCCGCAACTTGTTTATGATTTCGAGCAAAACCAAAGGATTTAATCCCGAAGCAACCTATTCGACCGGTAATGCGCAAGGGATTGAGTATGCAACCATGCCTCAGCTTCGTAGCCTCGGATTTAACTTAAACCTTACTTTCTAACCTTAAAAAGTTGATATTATGAAAACAAAAATATATTTCCTCATACTTTTAGTTTTTGGCTTGTTTTCCTGTTCCGACCTCGACGAAATGAACCGCGATCCGAACAGACCTACTGCCGAAATGTACGATTTCAGCCGTTCGCAGATTTCGACCCTCCTCAGGGCAGGTGGAACTTACAATGGAGCACACATGTTCCAGCGCGTTAAAAACCTGCATATCGACCTTTACTCACAAATGTTTGATGAAGTACCATCCGGCTGGACCAATACCCGTAACTATTTTTCCAATGATGGTTGGGCTATTGATTACTGGAATTCGGTCCCAAGTTGGGTTTCGCAGCTCAACACTATAATAAAGGAAGGCACTGTGGATCCCAACAGGGTAAATACGGTAGCCGTTTCCAGGATTTGGCGTGTTTATATCCAAAGCCAGGCAACCGATTTGTTTGGTGTAATGCCTTTCCCAAGCTACAAAACCTACGTAGCAAACCCTCCTTATGTTTCGGTCCAGGATCAGTATGCCGAATTTTTCGCTGAATTGGACGAAGCCTCAAAGTCATTCGACGAAACCAAAGGCTTCCTGAATTCTAATGAGGACATGATTTTTAACGGTGATATTGCAAAGTGGAAGAAATTTGCAAATTCCTTGCGTTTACGCCTCGCATTAAGGGTTTCGGAAGTGGATGTAAATTTGGCAAAAACCCAGGCTCAGGCCGCCATTACAGGTGGGGTTATGGGATCGGAAGCCGATGATGCAAAATGCCCGCCATCAAATAAAGGATGGGGAAATGATTACAACTACACTTTGTTGTTCAACTGGGGCGAAACCCAGCACATGACCTCTTCTTTCGAGAAATTGGTGACCAACATTGGTGGTATTAATTGGCCTGCAACGGTTATTGCAACTGTAAAGCCAGCCAAAATTGACCCAAGAGCAGTTGTGATGTTCGATCCTTCTACCGATGGCACATGGAAAGGCGTTCCTCCAGGTTTGCACCCAAACGATGTTAACCAAACACCAAACAAAAAGACTGAAATTGCTGTGTTAGGAGTTAAAACAGTTGGTGTTGATGGTGCCCGCAACATTACCCGCAAATACGACCTTATGCTTTTTGAAGAAGTATGTTTCCTGAAAGCAGAAGCCGCACTCCGTGGAATTGCTTCGGGTGATGCAAAAGCTGAATACGACAAAGGTGTTGCCGCTTCATTTACCCGTTGGGGTGTTTCTGGTGCCGATGTATATTTAGCCTCGAACGAAAAAAACAGCGCAGGCACAAGTGCCAATTTTAGCGACAATACAGGGGCTGGAAACACACAACTTGAGAAAATCATCACCCAGAAATACATCGCTTCTTTCCCTGATGTTTCAATAGAAGCTTGGTCCGACAAACGCAGGCTAAACCTGCCTCGTTTTGATGTACCTGCTTACCGCGATCCAGTGGTTTTTGGAGCCGCACCTACAAGCATCACCGATCCAAGGAGCTATATAAAAAGGGTTAAAATCCCGGATGCAGAAGCTATCAACAACACGGTTGAATACAATAAAGGTGTTGTGCTTATGGGAACTGGTGGCGACCGCACAAATACCAATATGTGGTGGGATACCAATGCAAATTTCTGCACTTCGCCTAATTAGGCTAAGATTTATCTCTAATAATTGATCCTAAGAACAGGGATTGACTTTATCGCATTCTACACTTCAGGCAATAGGTTGATATTAAATAGCTTCCTAAAAATCAGCCCGAGTTAAATACGCTAAAGTTTATCCCTGTTCTTTTTTTTGTCGAAAAACAAATATGAATACCATTTGGCTTTACATCCAACATCGCACATCGCCAAATGGTTATTGGTTATTGGTTATTGGTTATTGGTTATTGGTTTGTGCTTTCATGATTTTGGTTGACAAAAAAGACTAAACTTCTAATTCAACTGTTTGTAACTCAATTTTATTTTTTAGTTGACTGTATTTAACTTTGTATGGTCAGGTGAA
>CAJAXK010000233.1 GCA_903946925.1 uncultured Bacteroidales bacterium
GGCCATGGTCAAAGCGCGGGTTTGCCTAAAACGATATACAACCCAACCTGTTACGCTTATTGTAACCAAAATTACAGCGGTCGGCATTTCCCACCAACGGGAGTTGAAGCCAGCATTGAAATTTTGCTCCAATGCTCCAACTACGGTAATGGCACCCAGCGCTGCCGTACCATGGAACATCGAAATTATATACCGTCCTCCGGTTCGACCCGTAGCCAGAAAATCGCTTACGCTACGCATAAGGTTTTTGCTCAGGAAAACCATTCCAAGCATTAATGCAAATAGGATAAGTATTATACCCCAATCGAGCCAGGTTAAATTCATAGAAGTTCAGTTTTGTTTATTTGATTTATTTTCCGAAACATAGTATTGATTTTGTGATATAAACCATTAATATTGTTTCAGCTTAATGCTAAAGAAAACGTAAAAAGGGAAGTTTTAAACATTGCCAAACCGCCAAACCGTTTTGGAATAATACTCTTCCCCTGGTCTTAGGATTACGTTTGGGAACGATGGCTGGTTCATGGAATCGGGATAATGTTGCGTTTCGAGGCAAAAAGCGGAATGGACTTCGTGCGGCTTCCCACATTTGCCCATTTGCGTTCCATCGAACCAATTGGCGGTATAAAGCTGAACACCAGGTTCGGTAGTGAACACATCCAATTTCCTGCCAGAAACAGGATCCAATACAGTTGCAGCTAGTGCCAGATTTCCCGTTTGATTTCTTAGCACATAATTATCGTCGTAGCCTTTATGGAGTTGATCAATCCGTTCACCAATTGGGTGTGCTTTGGTAAAGTCAAAAGCTGTACCTGCAACCGGGGTAAGTTCGCCAGTCGGAAGACTGTTTTTATCGGTTACCGTAATCTCATCTGCGTTTATCAACAACTCATGTTTATGAACTGTACCAGAACCTTCACCACTAAGATTGAAATATGCGTGGTTGGTTAGGTTTACTGGTGTAGCTTTGTCAGTTTCGGCAAAGAACTCAATTGCAATTTCGTTCTGTGTATTTAAAGAGTAAACGGCATTAACTTTCAGGTTTCCGGGAAATCCTTCTTCGCCATCGGCACTAACATACTGAAATACAACACATACCCCATTTTCGTTTTCAAAAATTTCGGCATCCCACAGTTTCAGATGGAAACCTTGAAAACCGCCATGTAACTGGTAGCCATTTTGGTTGTCGGTTAATTGGTATTCATTGCCATCCAAATTGAACTTTGCCCCAGCAATCCGGTTGCAGACACGCCCAACTATGCAATTAAAATATTGCGGATTTTCGATCCATTTTTCCCATGTAGGCTCACCCAGAACCAAATCGGCTGAAATGCCATTTTTATCGGGAAAATGCAACGAAATTATGGTGCCACCAAAATTTGTAACTTTCATCGAGAGGCCGCCCTCATTTTGCAAGGTGTATAAAATCGCTTCCCTTTTGTCGGGCAAAAATCCGAAATGTTCGCCATGTATCTTCATAACTGCAACTTATATTTCTGTTTATCAATTCATTACAAAATCATTTGAATGTACAAAAGCAACCCTAAATTGCCCTGCTACATCCAGCAAATATATTAAATTTGTGGATTAATTTTTGGCGTTCACTTCAAATTTTTAAATAGTTAAAGCTTCTTTGTAAAATAAATTCTAAACCTGATTTTATGCCAATACCTTTCCCATTTCTCCAAATTTTTATTGTTGCCTGCTTTTTGTTGCAAAATTTAACCGCAACCGCTCAAAAACAGGATATCACCAACCCAAAAGAAGCAATTTATTTGAACTCGGATTATCCTTTGGCAAAAAGGGTTGAAAACTTAGTTTCGTTGCTTACGCTTGACGAGAAAATTGGGCAGATGCAGCACAATGCAGCAGCAATCGAAAGGCTTGGCATACCACAATACAACTGGTGGAACGAGTGTTTGCACGGTGTGGCAAGGAATGGGATTGCCACTGTTTTCCCACAGGCAATTGGCATGGCGGCAACATTTAATCCTGATTTGATTTTTCGCGAAGCCGATGTTATTTCAACCGAAGCGCGGGCGAAATATTACGAAGCCGTGAGCAAAGGAAGCCACGATATTTATCAGGGATTAACTTTTTGGTCGCCGAATATAAATATTTTCCGGGATCCGCGTTGGGGTCGAGGGCAGGAAACTTATGGGGAAGACCCTTTCCTGACATCACAAATCGGAAAATCTTTCGTAACTGGTTTGCAAGGAAACGACCCAGATTATTTTAAGGTAATTGCCACGGCTAAGCATTTTGCTGTTCACAGCGGCCCTGAATCGCAGCGCCATAAATTTGATGCCTGGCCTACGCAAACCGATTTATACGAAACCTATCTGCCAGCTTTTGAGGTACTTGTAAAAGAAGCCAAGGTTTATTCGGTAATGACTTGCTACAACCGTGTATATGCAACGCCAAGTTCGGCCAATACATTTTTGTTTAAAGAAACGCTCCGAGGCAAATGGGGTTTTAATGGCTATGTAGTTTCCGATTGCTGGGCAATTTCGGATATGTACAACTTCCACAATTTTGTGCCAACCGCAGAGAAAGCCGCAGCTCTTTCCATAAAAGCGGGAACCGACCTTTCATGCGGGCCTGAATATGGAAGCTTGAAAAAAGCAATAGAAATGGGATATATAACTGAATATGAATTGGATATTTCGCTAAAACGCTTGTTTGAAGCACGTTTCCGGCTTGGGCTTTTCGATCCTCCAAGCAAGGTTAAGTATTCAAATATTTCGGCAAGCGATTACAATAGCGAAGCCAATCGCAAACTTGCACGCGAAGTGGCTCAGCAAAGCATTGTTTTATTGAAAAACGAGAATGGCATCCTTCCATTTTCGGGCAAAATAAAAAATATTGTAGTTGTGGGGCCTTATGCCAACGACACTTCGGTTTTATTGGGAAACTATAACGGAATCCCTTCGCAGCCGGTTACTTTGCTTGAAGGAATTAGAAAAAGGGCAGCAAAAAACGCCAAAGTAGTGTATAGCCAAGGTGTTGAAAGGCCCGAAATACAGGCACTTAATGGCGGCAACAATTTACCTGAAAGCAATCCATTGTTCGCTAAAGCCATAACCGCGGCCAAAAATGCCGATGTTGTGGTTTTTGCCGGTGGAATTTCGCCCAACCTGGAAGGTGAAGAAATGGATGTGAAAGTCCCTGGATTTGCCGCTGGAGACCGAACCGACCTTGAATTACCGAAGAGCCAACTACAACTTCTTGAAGCACTAAAAACTTTAGGCAAACCAATTATCCTTGTCCTGACCAATGGAAGCGCCCTTGCCATAAACTGGGCGAAAGAAAATGCCAATGCAATTGTCGAAACCTGGTATCCGGGCGAAGAAGGCGGAAATGCTTTGGCCGATGTGTTGTTTGGCGATTACAACCCGGCTGGCAGGCTACCTGTAACTTTTTACAAATCGGTGAACGATTTACCCGCTTTTGAAGATTATTCCATGGCGGGGCGGACCTATAAATATTTTGGTGGCGAAGCCTTGTATGCATTTGGATATGGTTTGAGCTATACATCGTTTGAATACAAGTCTTCAAAACCAAAAGCATCAAGCTATTTAACGAACGATACCATAACATTATCAATAACAGTAAGCAATACAGGGAAATATGATGGTGATGAAGTAGTTCAAGTTTACACGAAACAACCAGAAGAATTGAAAAACCAGGCAATAAAATCACTTGTGGCATTCCAAAGGGTGCATTTTATAAAAGGTGAAACCAAAGAAGTAAACATCCAAATCCCAGTTTCACGTTTGCGCCACTTCGATTTGAACATCAACAATTATTCGGTTGCAAAAGGGAACTTTGAACTTTTAATCGGTTCGGCATCCGATGATATACGGCTAAAGGAAATGCTTACCATTAAATAAACTGAATAAGAAAATGTGGTTTTATAAGCCTGCATAGAACAAACTCTGCTAAAACTGTAAAACTGCACGGTATCTTTCGACAAACTACACGGTATCTTTTACCCAGATTACACGGATATTTTTGTCAACTGAAAGGCATCTTTTAAAAAGTTAGCTTTTCCCTCTGTTGTTATGGTATTCGATGGAAAGGATTTATTGCAAACAAAACTGATAAACCAACCTATCCTTTATTTGCCACAGCCGCCGCCAATTCGTCGCTCCGACTTTTGAGCCTATAACTAATAAGCATTACCGAAAATGCAATAATAGCTATGATCAGGAAACTTCGTGAATATCCATCAAGCCGGGTTGACATGGAAGCTACAATAATGCCAATCAAGGTGGCACCAGTCATTTGGCCTGTGCTGGTAAACAAAGTGATTATTCCTTGCCCAAGTGCGCGTTCCGAAGATTGTACTTCGTTGAGCATGATATACCGCAAAGCTGATCCCTGCAACATTGCCGATCCCAAACCCATAAAAATGCCAGCCGTATAAAAGTTTAAACGCGAAGCTGAATCAAAATAAAAAAACAATAATCCAGTGGCAGCAAGTGCCAATCCCGCCATTACAATAGCCCTTGAGCCAATTTTATCAATCATGCGCCCGGCCACAGGCGAACCAACTGCAATTGCCAACACAAAAGGGATTAACATAAAACTGGCTTGCGATGTGGAAACGCCGAAAACATTAACAGCCATTTCGGGAACAAAAATGGTTACCGCCTGAATTATACCGGTACCAAAAGCTACCAAACCCACAATACGTATTTGTTTAACATCAAAAAGTTCGATTTTTACAACCGGTGATGGAGAACGTTTTTCGAGAAAAACAAAAATGGGAAGTGTTAAAAATGTTACCATCAAAAATGGGTAAACATGTATGGAAGTCAATCCACCAATGCCTTCGGAGGCTTCAATATTGTTAATCCCGTAAGCAAACGACGAAAGCAACAAGGCAATAAGTATCATGCCCAACCAATCGAAATGCGGTTTCGCAACTGCTTTTTTGGATGGTAGCAAACGCCAGGCATAAAATATTACAACGGCAGCAATTGGAATATTGATCAGGAACAAAGCATTCCATTTAAACCAAAGCATTAAAACGCCGGCTATTACAGGTCCGATTATAAAGGCAATCCCAAACACGGCACCAATCATCCCCAAAGTGCGTCCACGTTTTTCGGGAGGAAAAATATCGCCAATTACGGCCGATGCCACTGGAAAAATGCCGCTTGCCCCGAAGCCTTGTACAGCGCGGCCGATTAAAAGGAATGTGATGTTATCGGAAAAGGCTACTATTATTGAACCCAAGGCAAACACAACAACCGAAAAAACATAAATATTCCGCCTTCCATACAAATCCGAAAGCTTGGCAAGCAACGAAACGCCAACAAGGTTGAACAACACATAAATGCTAAAAATCCAACTCAGTGAACGGTGGTCAACCTGTATTGTTTGCTCAATGGCCGGTATAGCGGGGCCAACAATCGAAATATCGAGAGCACCCATAAGCACACCTGTAAAAAGTAGTGCAAGGATTTTGCCATTGCGGCGTTGTTCCATAATCAAAAAACTGTTTACTAATATTCAGGGGTTTAATGTGCTTGAACAGATTGAAGCGCAAGTTTGTTTTTGTATTCTGTTCACTATAGATGTAAATCTATGTTAAGGTAGCAAGGAATGCAAAAACATGCAAAGGTATCAATATCTATGGGTTGGGCATAATGTAATACCAAACACTTAATACTTTATCAACCAGTAAGCCATTTCAGAAAAATATTAAAACTTGAACTTAACACACAAGTTTCAACTTGCACTGGATTATCCATCATAAAAAATTGAAAATCAACATGTAGCATTTAGCTTGAATCAACAATTAAGAACCAATATCCATACATCCGGAACTCGGAACACGGCACTTGAAACCCGGAACTTGGAACCCGGAACTTGGAACCCGGAACTTGGAACCTGGAACTTGGAACTTGGAATCCGGCAACCTCAATGGCACTTCTCTTCCTTCATAAATGCGTACTTATAATCAGTTGGAGGAATAAGTGTTTCCTTTATAGTACGCGGACTAATCCAACGCAATAAATTCAAATGGCTACCAGCTTTATCGTTTGTACCACTCTGCCTCGAACCTCCAAAAGGCTGTTGTCCAACAACTGCACCTGTTGGTTTATCGTTGAAATAAAAATTCCCGGCAGCATATTTTAATTCGTCGGCCACTTTAACCAACACACCACGATCCTGAGCAAAAATGCAACCCGTTAACCCATAAGGCGAAGTTTCGTCAACCAAACGCACAGTTTGATCAAAGTCTTTGTCCTTATAAACATGAACGGTCAAAACAGGGCCAAATATTTCTTCTGTCATGGTAACAAAATGTGGATCATGGGCTTGTATAATAGTAGGTTGAACGAAATAACCTTTCGATTTGTCGCCGGTTCCTCCAAAAACAATTTCGGCGGCATTGGTATTTTTAGCTTTACCAATATAATTGCTGATATTGTCGAATGATTTTTCATCAATCACAGCATTCATAAAATTGCTGAAGTCGCGGACATCGCCAACTTTTATTTCAGCAAGCATCTCCCCTACCCTCTTTTTCACCGCAGGCCACAAGCTTTCAGGCAGATAAGCACGGGAAGCGGCAGAGCATTTTTGCCCCTGGTATTCGAAGGCTCCGCGCACCAAAGCTGTTGAAACTTCGTCAACCCCAGCACTTGGATGTACCAAAACGAAATCCTTGCCACCAGTTTCGCCAACAATTCGAGGGTACGAACGGTAATTTGCCAGATTTGCGGATGCATTTTGCCATAATTTATTAAAAGTCCCATTGCTTCCTGTAAAATGTAAGCCCGCAAAATATTTATCAGCAATTACTTGGTTTCCAACAGCCGAACCCTGTCCCGGAATAAAATTAATTACTCCATCGGGCAATCCGGCTTCCTTGTACACCTGCATCAAAATATAGTTTGAAAGGATTGAAGTGGTTGCAGGTTTCCAAACCGTTGTGTTCCCCATAAGCACAGGAGCCATGTTCAGATTGGAAGCAATGGCCGTAAAATTGAATGGGGTAACAGCGAAAACAAAACCTTCCAATGGCCTATATTCCAAACGGTTGATAATGCCGGGATCGCTGTGTGGCTGCTCGTTGTAAATATCGGAAATGTAATGCGCATTGAACCTTAGGAAATCTATCGTTTCGCAAGCAGCATCAATTTCGGCCTGATAGGCACTTTTTCCCTGTCCCAGCATGGTAGCTGCATTAAGCAACATGCGGTATTTTTTCGAAAGCAATTCGGCAACTTTTAACGTAACCGATGCACGCTCGAACCAAGAGAAAGACTCCCATTCGCGATGTGCTTTTAGCGCGGAATCAATAGCCATTTTCACTTCTTTTTCGCCGGCTTTGTGGTAACGTGCAAGCACATGCCCATGGTCGTGAGGCATGGTGATGGTATCGGTATTATTGGTAAAAACCTCTTTTCCCCCGATTATTAATGGGATTTCCATTTGCGAGGAACTCAGCCTGTCGAGTTCTGCTTGTAAATCTTTGCGGTCGCGGGAACCAGGGGCATAGGTGCGCACTGGTTCGTTGGTTGGGTAATCGAAAATAAAAACGGCGTTATTCATTTTGGTTGGCTAGGTTTTAAAGTGTATTTTTTTCAAATAATCAGGTCGTAAATCAACATGAAAAATCAAGGTTTGTTCAGTTAAGCTGCATTTCGGGAACATCCGATAGGACCATAAATACGATTAATCTCCAATCATAGAATTTCATATCAATTAACATCCCTAAATTCTGACTTATCAAAAATGTGTAAGGTTTGTATGTTGAAAAAATAATCCGATACTGAAACTTTTCTAAGTATTTTTGCATTTCACAAATCCCGAAAAGAATGATGCTTCAATTTATCCAATGGAATGTAAGTCCTACCATTTTCAGTATCGGACCTGTTAGCGTGCGCTGGTACGGACTGCTTTTTGCCATGTCGTTCGTGGTTGGTTACTTTATCATGCTGCGCATTTTCCGTAAGGAAAATATTCCGGAACCTTTGCTCGACGAACTCAGTATGTATATGCTAATATCTACTGTTGTTGGCGCAAGGCTTGGGCATGTATTATTTTATGAACCAGCCTCTTATCTTGCCCACCCACTTGATATATTAAAAATTTGGGAAGGCGGATTGGCCAGCCATGGTGCCGCCATCGGGATTATTTTTGCACTCTACCTTTTTTCTCGAAAAACCCGCCAACCCTTTCTGTGGGTTATTGACAGGATTGTTATTGTGGTAGCGCTTTCCGGCTTTTTTATCCGAACAGGCAACCTTTTCAACAGCGAAATTTATGGCAACGTTACCAGTATGTCGTGGGGATTTATATTTCAACATGTCGGCGAAACCTTGCCCCGCCATCCAACGCAGATTTATGAAGGTTTGTGTTACTTAGCCCTTTTCTTTTTCCTGCTTTGGTACTACTTTCACAAAAATGGAAAACCAAGGCCAGGCTTCCTTTTTGGCACTTTTTTAGTCATACTGTTCTCGTTCAGGCTGTTGATAGAGTTTATAAAAGAGCCTCAGGTAAATTTCGAAAATTCTATGGCCCTGAATATGGGACAAATCCTTTCAATCCCCTTTATTATTGCAGGGATAGTAATTTTGGCCAGAAAAGAAAAGATTACAAAGTAGCAGTTTTACTTCTATTGAAATAAACAGGAAAACTTTAAAAGTAGTATTATGCTCCTTTTTTTATTGTAATTGGTACGGAATTTTACAAATAAATCCTTTCATGATATGTTGGTTTTGCGAAAACTTCAAGTTAAACTTTTCAAAAAACTACTCCGAATCCTTGCCGGCTTCATGAATCATATCTAACAGGCCGCCTGAAACCTTATCGCCACTAAGTTCCCAGAACATAACACCTGCCAACTTCCGCTCCTTTACGTACTTGACTTTATAGTTTACTGAACGCAAATTATCGAAAGTGGCGAATGTTTTAGCTTTTTTATTGTAAGCATAAGGAGCTCTTGCATTGTTGTCCCAATAATGAATATAACCGGATTCAGCGTTGAGTTTTTTATCAAAATCCTTATAATTCTCGTATCCGGTAAATTTCCCTTTTTGGTAAAGGCCATTGTTCACAGCTTCAACACCACTAAAAATGCGAGCATAAAATGCCAGCCCGATTACAACTTTTTCCATAGGTACGCCAACAGAATCGAGATACATAACAGAATAATCTGTTGATATCGGTTGTTGCGATGTTGAATATAACGAAGTGAGATGCCCGGTTTTTACACTGTAACCATTAACCAAATCGTACGACATCAAATTAACATAATCAACCAAAGGCATTACAATCGGCCATTCGACTGATTTATCCAAAAACTCTTTGAAACCTCCGGCTGCAAAGCTAAGTTCATACTTGGTACCAAAAGTTTGCCTCAAGGTTTTAATAAGCCTTGTAAAATTTTGTTTGTCCTCGGGTTTGAACGAAAAACCCGGGTTGGATTCAATGGCCGGATATTCCCAATCCAAATCGAGGCCATCGGCATTATAAATCTTGAAAAGGTCGAGGACCGATTCGGCAAACTCATTGGTTCCGATTTCGGAACTGAAAACATCGGTACAAGTAGGGCAACCACCCCAACCGCCCAACGAGAGTATGACCTTTAATCTGGGATTGCTTTTTTTCAAATCCACGAGCTTTGTAATTGCAAGGCTGTCACCCGAATTGTCAACCACAAGTTTGTTTCCTTTTAAATGTAGGAAACTGTAAATAATGTGGGTCAGATACTCGGTTTTGTATTGGCTTATATTGCTGCCATCGCCCATGTAGTAAGCAATTACAACCATTGGTTTGTTGGTAGTTTGCCCAAAACCCGAAACGCATAAAAGGACGGCAAAAAAAACTGTAATAAGGATATTTTTCATGGATTTTGATATTTGCACTTTCAGTTTATTCGTATTGTTAAAGTTTTCTAATCAATTGTTATTCAGAAGTATTAGAATACAGGGAGATGTAATCGACTTTATTTGTAACAAAATCAAGAAATTTCAGGAATCCTTCCCATTCCACAACAATTGAAGCTGTATTGATACATGGATGAAAACTAATAGTCTTGCTTCTGGTAATATTTTGGTCAATAAAAACATGAACATGATGTTCCACATCGTTAATTAGACCAAACGGGGTAACCGACCCAGGCGTAACGCCAAGGTATTTCATCATACGTTGATCGGAGGCAAAAGAAAGTTTTCCTTGTTTTAATTGTTTTTCTAAACAGTGTATGCCCATTTGTTGGGTATGTTCCAATATTACAAGGTAATGCTGATTGCCTTTGTGGTTCCTGAAAAACAAATTCTTACAATGTGTGGCATCCAGATCTTTCCAGTATTTCATTGCCTCTTCAATGGTTGGAGCAGGAGGATGTTCGTGATATAGGAACTTAATATCAAGTTTTGATAAGGTTTCATACAATTTAGGATCGCCATTCATAAGCTAGATGCTTTTAGTTTTGAGCTTTTTTTGCCTAATCTGTTTCAAGGACAATATTTCAATGATGTCAAATTAGAAATATGGAAAATTTTAAACCACTCTGAATTTTGCTCAATAAAAGTATTATTATTAAAAAGGACAACCGAAAAGATTGACCTTTTTCGATACAATAAGGGTGCAACAAAAAGTTGCACCCCTATTCGATATCAAATAAAAGAAAGTTTGACTATTTTGTTAACAATTTGAGCATGGCTGCACCGATTTCAGCAGGTGAGTCAACTACGGTGATGTTACATTCGCGCATGATAGCTTTTTTTGCTTCAGCCGTATCGTCTTTTCCACCTACAATTGCTCCAGCATGGCCCATTGTGCGTCCGGCTGGGGCTGTGGATCCGGCAATAAACCCAACAACAGGTTTTGTGCCATAATCCCGAACAAAATAAGCAGCATCGGCTTCCATGCTCCCTCCTATTTCACCAATCATAACAATCCCTTCGGTTTCGGGGTCGGCCATAAAAAGTTCAACAGCATCGCGTGTTGTGGTGCCGATAATTGGATCGCCGCCAATACCTATTGCGGTTGTTTGACCAAGACCTACTTTAGTAAGTTGATCAACGGCTTCGTATGTTAATGTGCCCGAACGGGAAACTATACCAACAACTCCTTTTTTATGAATAAAACCTGGCATAATACCAACTTTTGCTTCGCCAGGAGTAATAACCCCTGGGCAGTTAGGTCCAACCAAGCGGCAATCGAGACCATCAACATACTCTTTTGCAACCATCATATCCTTAACAGGAATTCCTTCAGTAATACAAACTATTACTTTAATGCCTGCATCGGCAGCTTCCATAATGGCATCGGCAGCAAATGCGGGTGGCACAAAAATGAGGGAAACATTTGCCTTGGTATTTTTCACCGCTTCTTTTACGGTATTAAAAACCGGGCAGCCAATGTGCTCATTACCACCTTTGCCGGGTGTAACCCCGCCAACTACATTGGTACCATATTCAATCATTTGGGTTGCATGAAAAGTACCTTCACTACCTGTAAAACCTTGTACTATAACCCTGGAATCCTTATTAACTAGTATGCTCATAAAAAAATGTTTTATGCCTTCAAAGGTAAAAATATTTTTCAATCCTAATGAAATTTCGGAAAGTATTGGCCAATTCTTATTTTGTAATGCAATTTTGTTGAATTCATAATCAGGGTACCTTGTAACTTTAAGTGCAATAGATATAATTAACAATTTTCAACTTACGATAAAAGTTGTTTTTCTTGACCATTTTGCCCCTACACTTGAGCAAACTCAGTTTTACACTCAACATAAAGCAAAAAGTAGCGCTATTCTATCCAAAAAACCTCATTTTTTAAAAAACAAGTCCAAATTGGTCAAAACGTGAAGTTGGGATAAAGTAAACTTATCCGGGAGAATTTCAATTTGAGGAATCATCAGTTCATAATTCAATGTTTTTTAAGCAATTAAAAGTATTCAACATTGATTTGTTAACAACATTTTGAAAATTGTGTCGAACCAATAGATGGTTTGGCGTTTTTTGCAAAATCAAAATTTTAGCCCATGAAATCAAGAACCCAATATATACTTTTGCTTTTAATTGCTGTTTTTCACATCATTATAATAAATGGCTGTTCCGATAATGTAAAACAAACACCACAACAATTAACCGATTGTTTTTCGAAAAACAGGCCCACTCCTGAACAGGAAATCAAAATCAGGAAAGAGATACATGCAAAAGAAAAGGAATTCGAACTCGACACACTGTTTAAGAAAAAGGCAAAAACACAAGGCTTTAATGGGGCTGTTTTGGTTGCACAGAAAGGCGTAATCCTGTATTCCAATGTTTTTGGATATGCAAACCTGAGCCTGAAAGATTCGCTAAATATCAATTCGGCATTTCAATTAGCATCTATAAGCAAAACTTTTACCAGTGTAGCAGTCCTTTTGCTTGCGCAGGAGAAGAAGATTAAATTGAGCGATAGCGTACAACAATATTTGCCTACGTTCCCTTACCACGGCATCACCATCGAAAACCTGTTGAGCCATCGCAGCGGCTTACCGAATTACCTCTATAGTTTTGAAGATAA
>CAJAXK010000234.1 GCA_903946925.1 uncultured Bacteroidales bacterium
CCACGGAGGCACAGAGGACACAGAGGCACACAGAGAGTTGTTAATCAGTACATAATCTTTGTAAAACTTAGAGATTTAGTGCCTTGGTGGCGAAAAAAGACTTTTCGGAGTGGACTCATCTGCTATTTACTGAAAAAGAAATCACAACCAAGAAAATCCAGAACTTCCATCCCAATAATTTTATCAAGTTTAACAACAATACAAGCTATATTAAATGGCAATCAAAGAAGTTGAAAAAGGAATTAAACCTCATAACCAGAACCTGTTAAGGGTGGCCGAACCTTCAGGTTTAATGAGTTTTTTAATCCAGCATTTACCGGGAAAAGGCCGCAACACTGTAAAATCTATTTTGGCGCACAAACAGGTTTCGGTAAACGGCAACATACAAACACATTTCGATTTTCAGTTGAAGCCCACCGATGAAGTTGCGATAAACCGTGCAAAAGTTATGGAACCCGAGCACTGCAAAGGGTTCAGGATACTTTATGAGGATGCGGCTGTGATTGTAATTGATAAGGATGCGGGCCTGCTTTCGATGGCAACCGAGAGGGAAAACCTGCTGACAGCCTATAGCATTTTGAGCCGTAGGGTAAAACGCAAAAACCCGGATGAAAGGATATTTATTGTCCACAGGCTCGACCGCGATACTTCCGGGGTTATGATGTTCGCAAAAACCGAAAAGGTTCAATCCATACTTCAGGCTCACTGGAACGAAAATGTTTTAGAGCGCACATATCTATCAGTGGTTGAAGGCAATGTAACCGAAAATACAGGAAGGATCAGGTCTTTTTTGAAAGAAAACAAGGCTATGGTAGTGTATTCGACCATGGATTCCGAAAATGGGCTTGAGGCAATTACCCATTACAAAGTGCTAAAGCGCGGCAATGGGTTTTCGTTGCTCGAACTTGAACTTGAAACAGGCCGGAAAAATCAAATCCGTGTCCACTTGAAAGATATTGGCCACAGTGTAGTGGGCGATGAAAAATACGGTTCAAAACAAAACCCAATAGGCCGATTGGGTCTTCATGCCAAAATATTGGCTTTCCGACATCCGGTAAGTGGTAAAATGCTACGTTTCGAAACGCCAATCCCTCCAAAGTTCAGTGCATTGTTTCAATAATGAGTCCGCTCCGATAACCCTAACAAAAAGTAAACCACGGAGCGATGTGCTGAGTGCAACACTGAGCTTGCCGAAGTGCTTGCCGAAGCAGCCCAGAGGACACAGAAGCACACAGAGTATTGTCAATCAGCAATATAAAACTTGTTATTAAGGCTCAAAGGGCCTAAGTTTATTTACAATTGCTATTATTAGAGGCATTCTCCTCGGCATTCTTTCTACTAAGCTCACTCCGAAGCCCCTGCCACGGATTTATCATGTAAATTATAATTTTTATAAGCCATAAGCAACCCTAAACAATCCGCAAATGGTTATTGGTTATTGAGTTAATGGTTATTATCCGCAATCCGAAAATGGTTATTCGTTATTGAGTTAATAGGTATTATCCGCAATCCGAAAATGGTTATTGGTTATTGAGTTATTGGTGAATGTCCGAAATCCGCAAATGGTTATTGGTTATTGAGTTATTGGTTAATATCCGACATCCGCAATCCGACATCCAACATCCAACAATCCGACATCCCAAAAAGCCGTTCATCGACATATTTCCTGCTTTCATCCAGTACTTACCGCCATCGGTAGATTAGTGTTTCCGCACCCCAAAAAGTGATGGTATCTTTGTATCGTTTTAATCACATCAGTATTTGAAACAAGCCCGACAAAATGAAAAATGAAAAATTAATTGCCCCTAATTTGTAACTTTTAATAATTAAAGCCGTCATAATTACACAAACCAATACATTTAAAACCACCCCGAAAGGGATAAAAAATAAACAAAATGAAAACTTCAAAATTTACCTCCGCTATTGCAACACTGAGTCTGGTAATATTTATGTCAACCGGCTCAATAGCCAATTCAAACAACAAATGCACCGGTGATATACTGAAATCGGGCGTTAAAAACATCTTGGGTGCCAATTCATCCGAAAAAGATTTCAGCTACCTGCGTTTTGATGTTGCCAAATACACCAACGAAAACGAGGAAAGCGTTTTGGCCAACACTTCCTTCGACTACCTGCGTTTCGATGTGGATAATTTTATTGCCGAAACCGAAGTGAGCGAGTTGCCTGTGAACAACGAATTTGAATACCTCCGTTTCGATGCGAACAATTTCACCGCTAACGATAGCCTAATTGAATTGCCTGATTCGGGGTTCGACTATCTCCGTTTCGATGTCAATAACTATAATAACCCCACAACCAATACAATCAGCGATTTGCCTGAAGCTGAATAATGTTACAGGCTTTAAGCCCAGAAACATTTCCTTATATCCCCAGCCCTGTTAACAGCAGGGCTTTTTTTATGTTGGTTTAATAAAAACTATCTGCTCAATGGCAATCAGATTTTGTGCAAAAGCAAATTTCAAATATCATAAATAGGGCCTGCTGTTAAATAGCTAAATATCGGTTTATCTATAAATTGCCTGTAGTTAACTTAATAACCAATGCATGGATAACCCACCATTTTTTTTAATAATCCTGTACGTTCCCGAATTGCTTTTCCCCGTTAGGGGATAAATATCAATAAAAAATTACAAACAGAAACCTGATTCCCCGTTAGGGGATTAACCCAATACAATGAATGTTAATGTCCTACGGACAATGCAACGAAACACTATCATTTAACTATTGGTATTGATTCCCTACGGGAAATCAAAGTCTAATCAATTTTTGTTTTTCAGCAGACCCTAAATAGGTTCATCCCATACAGTTGGGCTATATTTTTTGGGTTGAACCAAAAGATAAAAATGGGTACTTTTCGACCTTTACAAGGCATTGTAAAAAAATATTTGCATCAAATCTTGAAAATTGAGTCCACTCCGAAAAGTCTTTTTTTTGCCACTAAGGCACAAAGCCAATAAGTTTCACTAAGTATATAGTGTTGATTAACTACACTCTGTGTACCTCAGTGTCCTCTGTGCCTCCGTGGTTTTCCTTTTTTTAAGGTTTTCGGAGTGGACTCAAAATTAGAAATAAATCCATCAGGCAGTTTTGGGCTAAAAACCATTCCGAATATAGGCAAAAATGGGAAATCAGTATCAAAAATGGCGAATTGGTAGGCGGATAATTACCATTATTTATATGCTTGACCCTTAATATATCCAATAGTATATCCATTGTTTCATAGATTTGCATAAAATTGGTTTTATGTACAGGAAGAACATTTTTCTCTTAGTCGGATTATTTGTTACATTCGGCTTACTCGGTCATTTTCAAGCTAATGCCGCATTAAAACTACCAGCATTAATTGGAAACAATATGGTGTTGCAGCAAAATGCCACAATAAACATTTGGGGCTGGGCCGATGAAGGCGAAGCCATAAGCATAAAAGCTGGTTGGCTTCAAACAGCGGTTTTTGCCACTACTTCTGCTGATGGCAAATGGAAAACAAGCATAAAAACCCCATCTGCGGGAGGTCCTTATAAAATGGAAATCGCTGGGCGCGACCATACAATCACCATCGAAAATGTGCTTATTGGCGAAGTCTGGGTATGTTCGGGCCAATCGAATATGGAATTTACCATGCGTGGCTTGGGTGGATGGGCGCTTTATCCAAAAGAAATCAGGGAAGATGTAAAGAACTTTACCAATGTAAGGTTGTTCACGGTAAAGAGGGATACGTCTGCAATCCCACTTGCCAATTGCAAAGGGAACTGGTCGGTAGCAGATACAAATACGGTGAATGATTTTAGTGCGACGGCTTGGTTTTATGGTTCGTACCTGAGCAAAAAACTTGGCGTTCCGGTTGGTTTGATTGTTTCGGCCTGGGGCGGCACACCAGCCGAGGTTTGGACTCCAGTCGAAAACATAAAATCAGAACCCGATCTCGGGTTTTATCTCAACCATTTTAATGGCAGCCAATGGTGGCCCGGAACTCCAGGTGTGCTTTACAATGCCATGATACATCCGCTGCTGAACTATACTATAAAAGGCGCAATCTGGTACCAGGGCGAATCGAATGCCAAGGATGCCAGGTTTTATCCAACTTTGATGAACACGCTTATCAGCTCGTGGCGCAAAAACTGGGGACTTGGCGAATTCCCGTTTTATTTTGTACAAATTGCGCCATTCAATTATGGCGAACCTTATACCGGTGCTTTGCTGCGCGAAGCCCAGTTAAAATGCCTCACAACAGCCAATACAGGCATGGCCGTAACCATGGATATTGCCGGTGATGTTAACGATATTCACCCCAAAAACAAGCTGGATGTGGGCAAACGGCTTGCCAACTGGGCATTGAACAATACTTATGGCATTAAGGAAGTTGGTTTTTCAGGGCCAATTTATACCGAAATGAAAATTTCGGGTTCAAGCATTTCTGTTTCATTTCAATACGCTGAAAGCGGCCTGAAAATTGAAAAAACGGGGCAAAACAATTTTAGTATCGCCGGTGCCGACAGGGTTTTCTATCCGGCAACGGTGAAGGTACAGGGTGAAAAGTTGGTGGTTTCGTCGCCAAAAGTTAAACAGCCAAAGGCTGTGAGGTATGGTTTTACCAATACTTCGGTTGCAACCTTGTTTAATGGGGCGGGGTTGCCTGCTTCCTCTTTCCGCACCGATGCATGGGATGTTATAACTGAAACTATTGATTTAAAAGCATTTATAAATCCAGATTCAAAAACAGTTTCGTACCAACTTTCCACAAAGGCCAGGGAAACAGATATTTATTATGAATTCGGTAAAAAACCAAATAAGAAATCTCAAATATTCCGGAGCGAAATTCCTGCCGGAAAATCAGAGGCGCTTTTTGCAAGCGTTTCCCGCGATGGATATTTATCCGAAATCAGTCAGCAATGGAATATTGTTAACAACAAAGCTGCTGGGGCTGAACTTACCTATAACTCCAATTTTTCGGATTATTATCCTGCAAATGGCAAATTGGCTTTGGTTGATGGCATTTTGGCAACTGATAATTTTCAGGACGGGAGTTGGCAGGGATTTGAAGGCAACGACATGGATGTAATCGTGGATTTGGGTAAAGCTGTTTTGGCCAAAAGCATTTCGTGCAATTTTCTTTCAGCTAACCATTCATGGATATTTTTACCCAAAAAAGTTGGGATACAGGTTTCGGAAGATGGCAAAACCTATACCAACATTGGGGAAAGCAGCTTTTCGGCAGAAAAAGAAATACAAAGCGCTGTTATTCAAAAAGTTTCGTTTCCGGTTAAAAGCAAGCTCAGGTTCATAAAAGTTACAGCTTTAAACCAAGGGGATTGCCCAAAATGGCATCAGGGCGCGGGAAATAAATGCTGGTTGTTTGTTGATGAGATTGTAGTGGAATGAGGTGATTGCGGATTGCGGATTTCGGATTACGGATTACGGATTGGGGGTTGCGGATTGGCGATTGCGGATTTCGGATTTCGGATTTCGGCGAATAACCATTAACCCAATAACCAATAACCATTTGCGGATTAAGGCAGCACACTACACTATTTACCAGTAAAATTGAAGACAGTACAAAACCTACTAATTTCACACAGATGATAAACCCTTGGGATGAGCGTTATGCCAGAGAAGATTATATTTATGGGATTGAGCCGAACACCTATCTGAAAGATAAGTTAACGGCAATGCAACCCGGAAAAATTTTATTTCCGGCTGAAGGCGAAGGCCGGAACGCGGTTTACGCGGCTTCGCTGGGCTGGGAAACCGATGCTTTCGACCAGAGCATTGAAGGACAGAAAAAGGCAATCAAACTATCAGAAAAAAAAGGGGTAAACATAAATTACTTCCTTCAATCACTTACCGATTGGGTCCCTGAACCTGAACAATACGATTGCATCGCCCTCGTTTTCGTCCATATCCCTGAAAGCTTGCGCAAGAAAGTACATCAAGCAGCAATTACGGCCCTGAAACCTAATGGAATACTGATTCTTGAAGCATTTACAATCAATCAGTTAGAGCGTACTAGTGGCGGCCCTAAAATTGCCGAATTGCTTTTTACGGCAGATCAAATCGGGGACGATTTCAAAAATCTCCAAACCATCGAAATACAAGAAACTCAGATATTGCTCGATGAAGGCCCATTTCATTATGGATTGGTAGACATAATTCAATATTGCGGAATCAAATCCAAACCTTAAATCAGTTCATATTCCTTTTCAAATCCATAAAAAATGAAATTACTTTATATTCATATTGCCCTGTTTTTTAGTTGTTTGCTGGTTCTAAACCCCGCATTTACCCAGAAAACCAATTCCTTGGAAGCAAAGGCAGCCAAAATCCACCAGTCGGTTTTTACTGTGGACTCGCATACCGATGCCCCCTTGAATTTCACCAATAAAAAGTTTGATGTTGCCAAAGACAACAGCATCGAAATGCCTTTTAGTTGTGTTGATTTTCCAAGGATGCGCAAAGGTGGGTTGGATGCAGTGTTTTTTGCGGTGTTCACCAGTCAGGGGCCTCGCACGGAAGAAGGAAATGCCAAATCGAAGGCAAAAGCAGAACAGATTTTCGATTCCATTGATGCTGCCTTGCTCCGCAACAACGCCATAAGCGGCATTGCCACTTCGCCAAAAGAAGCCTATACATTGGTAAAGCAGGGTAAAAGCGTTGTGTTTATTGGTGTTGAAAATGGATATCCGATTGGCACCAACATTTCGAATGTGAAGCATTTTTACGATCGCGGGGCGCGGTACATCACGCTTTGCCACACCAAAAACAATGATATTTGCACCAGTTCCACCGATACCGCAAATACTACCGGCCTTACCGATTTTGGTGTTCAGGTAGTAAAGGAAATGAACCGATTAGGGATGATGATTGATGTTTCGCATTTGTCGGATCAATCGTTCCACGATGTGATAAAGTTAAGCACGGTTCCGGTAATTGCATCACATTCCTGTGCAAGGGCATTGTGCGACAACCCACGGAACCTGACTGATGATATGCTCAGGGAGCTGGCGACAAACAATGGGGTTGTGCAAATGTGCATCCTCAGCGATTATGTAAAAAAACCTTTGCCCAACCCTGAACGCGATTCGGCTCGCATGGCGGTAAGAAAAAAATATAATAATTTTCAGGATTTGAAACCCGATCAATGGGATGCTGCAAGTGCAGATTGGCACGAAATTGATGCCAAATTCCCGCAAATATTGGCCACTGTTAGTGATGTGGTTGATCATATTGACCATATTGTTAAAGTTGCAGGAATTAACCATGTGGGAATTGGTACCGATTTTGACGGCGGAGGTGGTGTTGAAGGCTGCAAGGATGTTAGCCAGGTTGGAAATATTACCTTGGAATTGGTTAAAAGGGGATACACTAAAAATGACATTGAAAAAATTTGGGGCGGCAATTTGATGAGGGTAATGGCGGATGTTGCGCAGGAGTAGTTGTTGGTTAATGGTTATTGGAAAATAGTTAATGGTTAATAGAAAATAGAAAATAGTTAATGGTTAATAGAAAATGGTTATTGGGGAATGGAAAATGGTTAATAGAAAATAGTTAATGGGGAATGGTTAATGGAAAATAGTTAATGGAAAACAGAAAATAGTTAATGGGTTTGGTTATTGGGGAACTGGGGTGCTTCCTGCTCACATCTTCTGACTTCCGACATTTTTCCCCTATTATAATACTCCTAAAGCCCTGAAAACTAACATTTTTACCTGATTGGAAACACCTAAGATGCTGAAAACATTTGTCATAAAACTGGTAAAAGAGGGCTTAGATCCAGAAACTCAGGATTCTTTGCTTCAATACTTGCCCATGGAATCGCAATTGCGGCTAAGGGATAGGCCTAAAAACAACAGCCGGTTGCAAACTGTTTGTGGCGAATTGCTGGCCCGGTATTCTGTCGGGAAATTTGTTGGAAACGCATCTCAGGAAATCAAACTGGTTTTTGGCGAAAAGGGGAAACCTCATATAGACAACCTTCCGGAAGTACATTTTAATATTTCACATTCTGGGCATTATGTGGTTTGTGCTGTTGCAGCAACCGAAGTGGGAATTGATGTCGAGCGCGTGCGAAAGGTAAACCTGCGCATTGCCGAAAGGTTTTTTTCAGCACCCGAATTGAACGACCTTATGGCACTTGACGAAGAAAGCAGAAAGCAATATTTTATTACCCTTTGGACCATAAAAGAAAGCTACCTGAAAGCCATCGGCCGTGGGCTTACACAACATTTGAATTCGTTTACAATTGTTCGCGATGGGAGCAATTATAAGCTAACTGGCAACGAAGAAGCGGAGAATTTTGGCATAAAAACACAACAACTGGATGCCGAGTATTCGATGGCGGTTTGTGCCCCGTTGCCATTACCTGAATGTGAAACCCATTTTATCAGCCTGGAAGAGATATTGCAAGTGTTTTCCAAAACTTCTTTTCCAAATTAATTTTGAGTCCGCTCCGAAAAATCTTTTACTCCACAAACTGCGCAACTGAGTGTTACAGTAAACCTGCCAAAGCGGCAAAGCAGAGCAAGTTTACAGCAAGCTTGGTATGCAAAAGCTAATGCCGATGGGGCAAAACAATCACTCATTGTTTGAACCCGAAACCCATTTCTATAACTATTATAAATTACGATGGGCATGTGGGAAGAGCTTTTTTATGCTGTACCTTTGGCTTGCTTTTGGTATATACTGAGGCTTTTATATCGAAAACCGATTGTACCCGTTTGTGAATAATTGTTGTAATTTAAATTTTCAAGTTTATGAATGTGATAAAAATATTGCAAACCACTGATTTACAAACACAAACAAAATACTGGAGTTACAACTAATACTGAAATAAACATGGCTGGTTGGGGTAATAGAGAAGTTAGGGGCAAATATAAAGAAACGACACAGCGGACAATTTGCTATATAAAGACAGAATAGAAAAATGAAAAAATCCAACGCACAAAACAGCACATTTGCAAACCGCACAAGCCGACAAGACTGAAGTTTGTAAAAGAGCTGTTTTTTTTGCCGACACACGGCAGCAAAATTGTATATTCGTGGAATTAAAAACAGCATTAAATGCTAATTGACAACGAAAATAAAACTATAATTTCCACGATGTCCTTTGATGTAGATATATTAGAGAACGATATACGGGAGAAGTACCCCGACGTTTTGGAAATTCTTCTACGCGACCATACAACACAGAAAAATATTTTTTGGGCTACAAATAACTACCAAGACCTTGGCGATGGCTACGAATATGCATCGTCCATTTTGCCTGAACTCATTACCGGCAAGCATGGTAACGTAATAATGCCACGCATTAAGAAAGATAAAGACCTCCAACAATCGCGGGTGCGAGATATGGCCGAAGTGTTTACTCCTTCCTGGATTTGCAACGCTCAAAACAATTTGATTGACAATGCCTGGTTTGGTAGCGAAAATGTTTTCAACGCCGAAATTGCAAACCCCGATGGGTCACACAATTGGCAAGTTAATCCCGAAATGGTTAAATACCCCGAGGGCAAAACATGGAAAAACTATGTGCGCGACACCCGTCTTGAAATTGCTTGCGGGGAAGCGCCTTACATAACCACCCGTTACGATACTACTACGGGCGAATTTATACCAATTGAAAATCGTATTGGTCTGCTCGACCGAAAACTTCGTGTTGTGAGCGAAAATGTAGATATCTCTGGTGAGTGGCTCAAAGCTGCACAAGAGGCTTACAAAAACACCTACGCTTTCGAGTGGCAAGGCGATAGTTTATTGCTTGCGCGCGAAGCAATGCTCTATACTTTTATCGAGAACTTTGAAAATAAGTTTGGGCGGCAACCAAAACTTGATTCGATCCAATACATTGCCTACATCATTTCATGGAACGTATGGCAAATGGATGGGTTAAAAGCTGTAGTGCCCAATAGCTGTAAAGAAAAGACAGCAACAACTGAAAATTTATTCGGTGAAACAGAAATAAAAATCACACCCTGTGAAGGATGCAAAACCGACAATTTACGCAGACATAACGGCATTTATTGCCTCGTGAAAGATTGGAATAATAAAGACCCGGAAACAAACAAAAAAGGACGTAAAATCAGATTTATTGACCTAATGAAAAAATAAACTAAATGAAATTTACTTCGGCTTTAAAACTCAAATTGATTTATGTTTTTCGTATCAACGATACAGCGCATTTGGGCTGTCTGAAAATTGGTGAAGCAACATCCGATAACGAAAATATTTGGGGATTGGAACCCAATAGCCGTGCATTGAATGAAGCTGCCAAAAAGCGGATCAACCAATATACGCAAACAGCAGGAATATCATACGATTTGCTTTATACCGAAGTATCTATCTATACTAAAAAAGGGAATATCTGTGGTTTTTCAGATGCCGAAGTGCATAATGTACTGGTTCGCTCGGGCATAAAGCGAAAAACATTTGACACACAAAACAAAGCCAACGAGTGGTTTTTATCCGACCTCGAAACGGTGAAAAATGCCATTAAAGCAGTAAAAGATGGCAGGGACTCTCTCAGCATCAGCCAGATAAGCGCAACCCAAAACCCTATTATATTTCGCCCGGAGCAACGCGAAGCTATCGACAAAACCAAGAAGCAATTCAAAAAAAGCAACGAAATGCTTTGGTATGCCAAAATGCGTTTCGGCAAAACGCTTTCGGCACTTCAGGTGGTGAAGGATTTGGAATTCGGACGAACACTGATACTTACGCACCGCCCTGTAGTAGATGTGGGATGGTTTGAGGATTTTGGCAAGATATTTTACGACCGACCAGAATTCAAATACGGTTCGAAAACCAAGGGTGATGCCTTTTTCACGCTCGAAAAACAATGCCAGAAAGGTAATTTCAACTATGTCTATTTCGCTTCGATGCAAGACTTACGAGGCTCGGAGCTTGTAGGCGGAAACTTTGATAAAAACAACGAACTATTTAATACAAAGTGGGATTTTATTATTGTTGATGAAGCCCACGAAGGAACACAAACAGAGCTCGGACGCAATGTATTGACTGCGCTTGTGAAACCCGAAACGAAAGTACTTCACCTTTCGGGTACGCCGTTCAACTTACTCGACAACTACAAAGAAGAAGAAATATACACGTGGGATTATGTGATGGAGCAACGTGCAAAAGCCGATTGGGATAAAATTCATTTTGGCGACCCAAACCCTTACGCATCGTTGCCTCGTTTGAATATATTTACCTACGATTTGGGTAAATTGCTTACCAAATATATTGATGAAGATGTAGCTTTCAACTTCCGTGAATTTTTCCGTGTGAACAAAGAGGGAACTTTTTTACACGAAGGCGATGTGCGCTCATTTCTGAATCTAATTACAAAAGCCGACGACGATAGCAACTATCCTTATGCTACCGAAGCCTACCGCAATAATTTCCGACATTCCCTTTGGATGGTTCCGGGTGTAAAAGAAGCGCTTGCGCTCAGTACCATGTTACAGTCACACCTTGTATTTAGTCAGTTCAAAATTGTAAACGTGGCTGGCGATGGCGATATTGACGACGTAAAGGCAAATCTGGAATCGCTCGAAAAGGTTAAAGCTGCAATTGGCAAAAATCCGCACGAAACTTATACCATTACACTCTCGTGTGGACGCCTTACAACAGGAGTTTCGGTGCCGGCGTGGACAACTGTATTTATGCTCTCCGGATCTTTCAATACCTCGGCATCGGCTTATATGCAAACCATTTTCCGTGTGCAAACACCTGCCATCATTAACGGATGCGTAAAAGAAGAATGCTTTGTTTTCGATTTTGCGCCCGACCGCACACTGAAAGTAATTGCCGAAACCGCCAAAATATCAGCTAAAGCAGGCAAAACCACAAGCAAAGACCGTGATATAATGGGTGAGTTTCTCAATTTCTGCCCCATTATTTCTGTTGATGGCTCTCGAATGAGTACTTACAATGTGGAAGGCATGTTGGAGCAACTCAAAAAAGTATATATAGAACGTGTGGTACGCAACGGTTTTGAAGATAACCACCTCTACAACAACGATTCATTGATGAAACTTGATGCCTTTGAGCTCAATGATTTTGATAACCTGAAAGGGATTATTGGCAGCACCAAAGCGATGGCTAAAAGTGGCGACATTGATATAAACAAACAAGGTTTTAGCGACGAAGAATATGAGGATTTAGGAGATGCCGAAAAGAAAAACCGCAAAAAAGAAGAACTTACCGACGAGCAGAAGCGACTTCTAAAAGAAAAAGAAGAAAAGCGAAAGAATCGAGATAGTGCCGTTTCCATTTTGCGGGGCATTTCCATTCGAATGCCATTGTTGATATATGGTGCAGATGTAAACGATGAAAAAGAGGAAATCTCGATTGATAATTTTGCACAACTAATCGACCCACAATCGTGGGAAGAGTTTATGCCCAAAGGTGTTAGCAAACAACTCTTCAACAGTTTTAAAAAATACTACGAACCTGATGTATTCCGTGCTGCCGGAAAGCGCATACGTGCTTTGGCCCGTGCAGCCGACCATCTCACTATAGAGGAACGCATTGGGCGCATTACTTCCATATTCAATACTTTCCGCAATCCCGACAAAGAAACAGTTCTTACCCCGTGGCGTGTGGTGAATATGCATGTGGGCGACTGTTTGGGTGGTTATGTTTTTTACGACGAAGCGATGGAAAACCCGCAGGAACAACCACGCTTTGTGGATCAGGGACAAGTAACCAAAGATGTATTTAAACCCGATTCACGCATATTAGAAATCAACTCCAAGTCAGGTCTTTATCCGCTGTATATGGCATACAGCATTTATCGCTCGCGCCTTGTAGCAAGCGACCCATTGGGACTAAACCTAACGCCCACACCTGAACTACAACTTGCATTGTGGGATAAAACGCTGGCCGAAAATATCTTTGTGATTTGCAAAACGCCAATGGCAAAAAGCATTACCAAACGTACATTGGCAGGTTTCCGAAAAACAGCAAAAGTAAATACACGCTATTTCGAAGATTTAATAAACCAAATCAGCCACAAACAGCAAAACTTCATAGAAAAAGTAAAACAAGGTAAAACGTACTGGAAAGCAAATAATAACGACAATATGAAATTCAATGCAATAGTAGGAAATCCACCATATCAACTGACTACTGAAGGAACGAGCGATAAGCCCATTTACCATCTGTTTATGGACATAGCCTTCAAAATTTCTGATAAGGTTACTTTTATCACACCAGGAAGATTTTTATTCAATGCAGGAAAAACCCCAAAGGAATGGAATAAAAAAATCCTTTCAGATAAGCATTTTAAAGTAGTTTGGTATGTAAGCAAAAGTACCAATGTTTTCCCAAATGTAGATATTAAAGGTGGAGTTGCTGTAACCTTTAGAGATAAACAGCAGATTTTTGAAGAGATAAAGCTGTTTTCATCTTATCCAGAAATAGGGAGTGTCTTAGAAAAAGTTATTGATGATAATTTTAGACCTTTAAGTGAGTGGGTCTACCCTACTGAAAGTTATAGATTTACTGACAAGCTTCATTCTGATTTTCCTTTCGTAAAAGAAAGATTAAGCAAAGGTCATCTTTATGATTTGACCACTAATATTTTTGAAAAACTAAGTGAAGTATTTTATGATGATAAGCCAAATATCTCTGAAGAGTTTATCCAAATAATTGGAAGGCAAGAAAATTTAAGGCTCACAAAATGGATAAAAAGAGAGTACATTGATGCCCATAAAAATTTGAATTTTTACAAAGTTATTTTACCAAAATCAAACGGAAAGGGCGAATTAGGAGAAACACTCTCTACTCCATTAGTAGGTTATCCTGGACTCGGGCATAACCAAACATTTATTAGCATAGGTACATTAAATACCGAAATAGAAGCTGATAATCTACTTGTTTATATTAAAACCAAGTTCTTAAGGTTATTACTTGGTTCTTTAAAAATAACTCAACATAACAGTAAAAATGTTTGGCAAAATATTCCTCTCCAAGACTTCACTTCCGCATCCGACATTGATTGGAGTCAGTCGGTAGCTGATATCGACCGCCAGTTGTATGCCAAATATGAGTTGAGTGAAGAAGAAATTGGGTTTATTGAGGGAATGATAAAGGTGATGGGGTAAGCTATGCTGCCCTTTCAGGGCGCATCGAGCCATCCGGCATTGAAAACCCAAGGCGATGCCATTGGGTTAATGATAACAATGGCTTTCAGCCATTCAAAAAACGCCCTGTAAGGGCAACATAACATCAACCCAACGGCAACGCCTTGGGGGTATGATAATACGAAACACCGATCCCGCCCTGTAAGGGCAACATAACATCAACCCAACGGCAACGCCTTGGGGTGCGAAACAAAGGAGTACAATCAAACGCCCTGATAGGTCAAAATAAAAATAGAAATCATGTCACAATCACTATCAAAACTTTACACCCATATCGTGTTTCATACAAAATACTTCCACAATATAATAAAACCCGATGTTGAAAAAGAACTGTATGCCTACTTTGGTGGAATACTCAAAGAGAACAAATCTGTTCCAATTGCAATAAATGGCATTGAAAACCATGTACATATCCTATGTATTTTGTCGAAAAACATAGCTCTTGCCGACCTGCTTGAGGAGTTAAAAAGAAACAGCAGCCGTTGGATTAAGACTAAAGGAACCCACTATGTCGATTTTGCATGGCAAGGTGGATATGGCGGTTTTTCGGTAAGTCAAAGCAAGGTCGATGTTGTGAAGCGGTATATCGAAAATCAAAAAGAACATCACAAAACTGAAACATTCAAAGAGGAGTATATCAAGTTTTTAAAAGAATATGGCATAGATTTTAACGAAGATTATCTTTGGACTTAAGTTGGGACATCGCTAAGCGATATCTACCACCAGTTGTATGCCAAATACGGGTTGAGTGAAGAGGAAATTGGGCTTATTGAGGGGATGATAAAGGGGATGGGGTAAAGGTTCAGGATGATTTGCTTACGCTTCATTGTCAAGCACATTGGCTGGTTGCACAAAATGCCAACTCACGACCAAAATCAGCCAAAGAGCTTGCCTACCCCAACGCACGGTGGACAGAAACGAAGTAGCAAATTGTAAGATAATATGACAGAAAAAACAAAAACCAAACAGCTAAAAACGTGTATAAAACATTTGGCAGTCAGTGGGTTATAAAGCATTTCAGCTCGTATCAAAAGTAGTTGTAACTTGATAGGAAAGTGCTTCGAAATCCCCAACCTTTAATACTCGCGACCGTTAGTGCCAATGGTATGTCAAAACACCGAAATCAAGAAAAGACATTTTTCTTTTTGGTAAATAAATTGTACTTTTGACTTATGAAAACACTTCGCGATATAGAACTCATATTAGGAAAGCATAAACAACATCTGTTTTCCGAATATCCGATTAAGTCGTTAGCAATTTTCGGTTCTTATGCCAGAAAAGAGCAGAAAGAAGAAAGCGATCTTGATTTATTAGTTGAATTTAACGACAAAATAGGCTTGCGTTTTATTGACTTGGCCAATGAACTTGAAAAACTAATTGGATTTAAAGTTGATCTGGTTTCACGCAAAGGAATTAAAGATAAATACTACAAAAAAATCCAATCAGATTTAACTTATGTCTAATCGGGATCTAATATTACTTCTTGAGGATATGCTTGAATCAGCCTTGAAAATCAAGAGGTATACGACAAATCTGAACTTTGATTCATTCTTGAACGACGATAAAACAATTGACGCAGTTGTTAGAAATTTTGAAATTATAGGCGAAGCAGCCAACAGAATAGACCCGGATTTTAGAATAGTGAATTCGGAAATTGAATGGAACAGAATCAGGGGTTTCAGAAACAGAATTGTACATGACTATTTCGGGATAGACTATGAAATTGTTTGGACAATAATCGAAAATGATATAGAGAATCTTATTGAACAAATTGAAACTGCAATTTTGAATTTTAAGGCAGACAGCCATCCAGAATAAACCACTGACCCAGAATAAAAGCTCTAACAAATGCGCCTTTTCGTGTTCATTGAAACATTTGAAATCTTTACATACATTTGTGCTAGCTGACTTTGGGCAACAATTTAATCCCGCACTTGCTATAGATCCAAACGTTACCAACTATCTTCTAAAAACAGACTTCTCAAAAAATGTAATACTACTAATAACTGAAAAATGACATTAATAGAATTCAAAGATTTGGCTGGTATTATCACGTCAATTTTAACATCCTTATCAATAATAATTGGTGGGGGTTGGGTTATCTACAGATTTATTTTACAGCAGGAAAGATTTCCAAACATTAATTTCACAACCGATATTAATGTTATTGGGAAGAAAGATAAGTATTGGATTATCGAATTGTGCGCTTTTATTGAAAATAAAGGAAAATCACAACATCGGATGAAAGAATTTGGTTTCGATCTTAATGCCATCTTCTTAAATGATAAAATTGAAACTGATGAAAGATGGGGTGGCCAAGTTAATTTTCCACAGGAAATAGTTACAGGTTCATACCTGCCAAAACAGTGTAAGTATTTCTTCATTGATCCTGGAACCGAAGCGAAGTATTCATATATCGCGAAAGTTCCAGAAAGCGCAACTTTTTTAATACTTCATTCTTATTTTCAATATTTCCGTAGAAAAGGATACGGTCATACAGCGGAAAAAACGATTAAGTTAGAACAAATGGATAAAGACAAATAAGACGGCAACCAAAAAATAACCCTTAAACGCAGTCGTGCGCCCCAAAGCCAAATCGCAGTCGTTCACCTGGTACTAAGCTACGAAATTCCTCGAAGTTTATAGTGTTGATTAAAAATGCTCTGTGGTTCTCTGTGTCCTCTGTATTTCCGTGGTTTTATTTTTTAGTCTTTTCGGACTGGACTCAACTTTTTATGGTGTACGTTCAACTTCGGCGCCAGCCTTGGTGATTTTGGTTTTACCGGTTGCATCAGCCATGGTAAAGGCTTGGGTTACATTGGCGAACTCTTTACCATCGCCACTTTCGCCGACTACCCTAAATTTATTTGGGATCAACCAATCGAAGCCACCAGCACGCCAGGGCGGAAGGTAATCGTGTATAGCTGCAGAATCAGGTACGGAAAGATTATTGTCGGACTTTATAGAGTGAAATTTCACAACCCCTGTTCCTCCAGTGGCATCATGGTATGGAGCATCGCCAACATAATAACCCCTGATGTTGCTTGGCGAGCCGGAAACCTCCCTTATTTCAACATTTCCAAAAGAAACATTTTCCGGGTGATATTTGAATTGCAGTACCATACCGGCACCCATAATTCCTCTTGGGTAAGAAATAACCTTTGTTCTTCGGGCTGTGCTACTTGAAGGTTCAATGATTTTTAAGGTTTTTGTCCGGCTATACTTCCCCGATGTTAGCTTTGCTGTTAAAGATGCTTCCCGTTTAGGGGCTGTCCAACGGAAGGAGTTGGATGCCGCCACCGTAAGAGGTGTTCCTCCATTTATTTCCCAATCGCCTGATTTGTCGCTCTTAAAAGTTAACTTCTCGCCAACCCCAATATTTGTGCGGTTTTTCACAGATCCCTCGGGAGCAAAGAAATCGGTTTCAATGGTAATTTTTGGTGCATTCCAGTACCAATCCCATGCTTCGAGAATGGTTTTGTGTAATTTTTTGGCAAGATAGACCACGAAATTCCATGCGTTTATAACTGTCAGCCCTAACCTAAACGCTGCCATCAAAATCCAGTTCCATGCCGAAACTACAAGCTTTTTGAGGCGTGCTGCCCAAAAAGTGAGCCAACCCCAAGCCACCCGAACCATCTTTCCAAGAATTTTAGCTGCCGTGTGAATCCATGCCCAAGCAGTTTTGAGTGTCATCACTACCATCAAAGCTAGCATTGAAATCCATGAAAATGCAGTCTTTACAAACATTCCGATCCCCGAAGCTACTTTAAGGATGAATTTCCAGGCACCGGTTATTGTACCTCCAATCCTTGATGCTATCATTTGGACCCAAAACCATGCATACTTAACGGGCATCATAATGTGCAATGAAACCCTAATTATGAAATCCCAGGCAACCAATACCATAGCCCGTAACCTCGATGCGATTGATAGGAGAAATTTCCATGCGGGCATAATTGCAATCCCAACAAAACGAGCCATCATTTGAACCCACTGCCAAGCTTGTTGTATTGGCGTAAATATCAAAAAGGCAAGGTTTTGGATAAAAGCAAACGCTGGTAACACCAGTGTCCCTATCCTTTGTGCAATACCAAACAAAAATTTCCAGGCCGGCACTATTGCAAGCCCAATCCTTGATGCCACGAATTGAATCCATAACCAAGCCTGCCGCACGGGCATAAAAACCATTAGCGCAAGCCTTTGTATAAAAGGCCATGCAATCAAAATGATTGTCCCAATTAGGTTGGCAACATTTTGGATCCAAGTCCATGCACGCCTAATGGGTAGTGAAACCCAGGCAGCTACATTTAAAATCCATGCCCAAGCTAACTGCGGCAACATACCCAAAGTTGAGGCTACGTTTTGAATCCAAAGCCATGTGTTTGTAATGTTTTGGGCTATTTGGGCGGCAAGTGCCTGTATCCAATTCCAGGCATTGGTAATATTTTGGGCTATTCTCGAAGCCAAAACCCGTATCCAAGCCAAACTCTCGGGAAGCCGTTTGCCAAGTTTGACTGCAACGTTTTGAATCCAGTTCCAGGTTGCAGTTATATTTTGTGCGGTTTGCGAGGCTAAGGCTTGTATCCAGTTCCATGCATTGGTAATAGTTTGTGCGGTAAGCGATGCAACAGTTTGTATAAAGTTCCAAGTATTTACAACGTTTTGAGCAATACGGGTAGCAATCGTTTTTATGAAGTTCCAGGCATTTTCGATGCCAAGCCCCAGCCGGCTGGCTATTATAGTAATCCAACCCAAAGCTGTATCAATAGTGGCACCCATTGCCTGCCGAACGCCTAAAACCGCATTTTTTACCGAGTTGCTTAAAACATCGAATCCGCTGCGGATTCTATCCCGTAAGCCTCTTTGAATTACGGCAGAACCTGTACTGGAAATTGCAGAAAGCCTGAGACTGTTGTTTTTGTCTTCATGTTCCGAAATTTTCTTCCGCTTCAAACTGCCTGTTGGGCTTTGCTGAACAACATGGGTCAACTCGTGCGCTATAAGTTTTTTGCCTGCGTTGCTTGTTGGGTTATAATGTTCGCCCGAAAAGAAAATATGGTCTTTATAAGTGAATGCTTTTGCGTTAATTTGAGCGTTTAAGTTGGAAGATTCCTTGTCGTTGTGGATGCGGACGTTGCTGAAATCGGCCCCAAAACGGGGTTCCATGAAGTTTTTGGTGTCTTTTGGGAGTGGTTGCCCTCCAGACATATTGTTTACAATTTTTGCTGTGGTTGCTGGGCCAACTTCTTTGCCCATATTGCCGTCAGTTTCATTTGACTCCTTTTCCTGTTTTTGGATTTTTTCTTCCGGCAGGCTTGCTTTTCTGATTATTCCATTCCCTTTTACACTTTGTTGGGAATTTGATTTTGCCGGTGCTGGTTCAGAACCCTGCATAACCTTATCGGCCATTGAATCAGCTTCTTGCTCATATTTATCATCAGGCTGGCCAACCTTCAATTTTGGTTGCACGGCAATTGTGCTTCGCTGCGAAGGTGCAAAAAAATCGCCTCCACCAGCCTTCGCAAAAAAAGGCTGTACCGACTTCTGCTGTTCGGCAGTTGCGGTGGTGTGGGTTGATTTTTCCGGACTTGATTTCATTTGGGGTTGATTGGTTGATGGGTTGATGGGTTTATTGGTTGAGAGGTTGAGTTGTTGAGTTGTTGAGTTGTTGAGGGGTGGACACTGAGCGAAGTCGAAGTGTTGAAGGGTTGAGTGGTTTATTGGTTGAGAGGTTGAGGGCTTAATCCGAATTCCGCAATCCGAATTCCGAAATCCGCAATCATTCATTTAGCTATTTAAGAATTATCATTCTTCACAGCCTCCACTCCACCCAAAGCATTTGTTTCATCCAGGGCAATTTTATCATCGAAATCCCCCACGGCAGTTGGTCGAGAAGTATATCGAAGGATTTGTTTTCGACTTGCAAAAGCCAATCGCCATCTTGCTTTTTCGACAATTTTCCGGGCCGGAGCAGAAATGTTGAACGCAAACCTTCCCTGCTCGTGTTCCGCAGCGCTTCCCAATGTTTTATAACCGCATCTAAAAGATTATCAGCTTCTTGCAATTCGTTATCAGTAAGTTTAACTTCTATTGGCGCAGGTGCCGTTATTGCAACCTGACAAAGTACTTTTGGCAAAACCAGGTTATATTCGGGCATTTGTTTCTGTCCGGTTGCCATATAATTCAGCAAACAAAGAGCTTTATTTGTATCAATCAATTTATCGTTTTCCGAAATACCAAGTGCGTTAAACAACTGGGGAAGAAAAGGGTGGAGGATTACAAGTCCGGAATTTTCGATATAAATCCCTGCACCAATTGTTTCGTTTTGGTTAAATTCAACTTCCTTGATTTCACTTTGCAATTTGTCGCCTCCGTTGGGTTTAACAAAATCTGAAGATGATTGGTTTACAAACTCCTTTGTATTTGTTTCTGAAATTTGCTCCTCGGTTTGTTTTATTTCAAGCTCAGAATCTTCTGTTTGCGATTGGTTTAATGACAGTTTATCTGTTTTTGAAGCGGACAAGAAAGAATTTATTTCCGGTTTCAGTTCAACTTTCAAAAGCCTTGCAACTTTTTGAATCCATGGCGAAAGTTCTGATTGCTTTTGCGAATTTTGGTATAAATAGTTTATTGACTGTGTTTTAAGTTCCGTTCCTGAAATTGTTGCGCCTTTAGAAATAGCCATTAACGAGGTTCGTTGAAGTGCTTCGAGCATTATCTTCGATTCATCAATTGAAAAACCGTTTCCTTCAATCAATTGAAAAACCTCTTGTGTTGTTTTTGCCATTTCAGGCGAAAGCCAAGCGATAAACAGGTTGCAGAATTCCAATGAAAATTGCAGGTTCAGGCGTTTTCGGCTATTTTCTTTAGCAAGTATTTCAACAATATTAGTTTTAATTAAATGTATTCCAGTGCTTTTTAAGTCCTGATCAAACATTTGTCCAAGAGCTTCCTCAAGATTTTTTCCAACTGGTATTTTGTACCACCAAGGCAAATCCCCGTTTTGTAAAAAATGGACAAAAACCTTAAAAAGGTATTCCTGGTTTGTTAATGATGTTGGTTTGTCGAGGTCATTGTTTTCGGGCTGACTGCTATTTTGATTAAAATTTCCCGATTTTTCCCATATTTGATCTGTAACAGCTTTTACAAGGGCCGGGGCAAACTGTTCCCCGATTTTATCTTTTTCAAAATTACCAAGGTTAATGCTCAGCCGGTCGAAAACCAGGTGTGTGTGTTCGGCGGCACAATCATCAAAAGCCTTATCAAGAGCGGGAAGCACTTTGGAATAATACAAATCCATCAATTGTTTTTGCAACGCGAATCCCTCCGCTTCCGAACCAATGAATTTTATTTCAAGCCGTTGCTTTTTGATGAAATGCGTCATTGCCCAAGCAATTTCTTTTCGGCAACGCCAAAGCAGCCTTTGGCAGTGATAACAGTAAGTTGTACCACGCCTGAACTTGAAAAGATTTGAGCTTCAACTTCTTCGCCAGTATAAAATGGTTCTTCCGATGGTGATCCATATATTTCCCAAACCCAAGCTGCCAAATCATCGCCTGCAGTATTGCTTTTCAACATCCATGCTTTTTTCCTTGCCAAAAACTCCATCGTGAACCCTACTTTAAGCGGCAATCCCGTGCAAAGTTTTTCATAACCAGAGCCTTTGCAAAGGTTGCGCTCCATACCTGCAAAAGATGGAACAAGCGTTGATTTTTCGGAGTTGTTGTTGGTTAGTTTCATTCCGCTGAAGAAGCCTCCTGAATCGTCTTGTTCGTTAAGGTAAGCAACGTTTAGGTTAAATTCGGGGGTTGGTTTGGCATAACGGTAACCGAATGAAAAATTAAATGTATCGCAAACAAAATGTTCGATCCAAAAAATCCCGAAAGGCTCGCTTCCGTCTGGTTTGTAAGTGATTGTCATCCGGTTTTTGCCTTCCTTACCAAGCGCATCGGCCAAACCCTGATTGATAAGTTTATCAAGAATTTCGATACATTTTGCCATAACCTCCTCGAAGGATTTGTTCAGGTCGTCGGCTTTAAACTGGAAAAGGTTTTTGGTATCGGGGAGCTTGATGGTTTTGCCGTTGAACCTAAAATTGAAGCTGTCGAGGTATTCGTATAGTTCGTATTCCAAGCCTTTGGTAGGAGGTTGCAGCCACAAACGGAAAGCACTCATCCTCGATTGGCCGCCACAAGGCAGGTCGCAGGGTTTTACAACCGTATGTTCAAAACTATCTTCCAATTTGCAGCCTGCGGCATCGGTAATTATCACATTCACAAATTCGCCGCTTTCAGTCAGGTCGCTTTTAAACGTGTTCGCTTCCACAGTTCCAGAATTGGCAGTGTACGGCGCTTTTCCTCCCGAAATCGGGAAACTGACGGTGTAACCCATTTTTTCCGTATTGTCGTCATAGACTGCTTCGCCAAATTGGATTGGCGCCAGCACTTCAACTACTTGCTCACGCGAATCGGCGCCATTGCTGTCGCGCAATTTTATCGAATGTATCCCAACTTTGAGCACAATGCTTTTATCCAAGGCTGTAAACTCGTCCCCGTCAAGCTGAAAGGTGAAAGGCGCAGTGCCGGAATCGGGTTTTATAAATACTTCAGCCATTCCATCCACATTGGTGCAACCCATTTTTGCCGTAAATCCATAAGGAGGCTCCGGAAGTATATACTGGATTGGCGTACAATCGGAACAACAGATGTAAGGCAGGTAAAAATCGGCGATAACGGTTCCATCGGCAAACTCGTTTACCGTTTCCCCAATAATTTTATCGGCTGTTTTAAGCCTGAAACCTTTGTCAAGGTTAAGTTCATCGGTAGGTAGTTTTCTCGAAAATTCGTTGATAAGCAGTTGAATATCCTCATCAACCACCAAATCGGTCCTGGATGTAATCCTCGAAAAAGCATTGGTGATGGTTTCGCTTACCTCGGCTGAAAAACCTGCTTTGGCAATATTGGCTTTTACAATACCCGGATTGGCCGTTAAAACCGCCGAACGCCTTACTGGTGTTGGGTCGTCGTGATAGACCACAATAAAAGTACCGCCCAACGGAACTCCCGATTTATGTTGTACGCCAGGGTGTTTTTTGAGGAAATCGCCGAAAAACTGCTTTTTCTTTACATCAAGCACACGGCGGTGGTATTCGCCTGCAATGGATTTGAACGATTCCAATTGGTTGGCATAATGCACTGCATCCATATCATTGCTCAGCTCATCCCAATCTTCGCTTTTAGCTCCTGCTTGCTGAGCTTTGATTGTTTCGTTCAGCTCTTCTAATTGGTCGTAAATATCCTGGAATTCGGCCAAATCGAATTCGCTTAAAGGTTTATCTTTCAAAAAATCTTTTATTTCCAAAAGCACTTCGGCAAATGATGCCGTTGCCCTAATTATCGCACTTTCGTTGATAAACGCATCCTGCAACCTGCCAAAAGAAGTTCCTTTTGCCCGCGAAGTAACAGAAGGCATTGTTTTGGTAACGCGTTTGTTGGCATAATAAGTTTCGAGCACTGCACCAAATGAAGCTGGCTGCACAGTGGCGTTCCTTTTCGAAAAACGGATCATTTTTGCTTTGGTGCCAACCTCAATGGTTACTTTGCTTTCAACTTTTTTGGTGTATAAATTTTCAAGAGTTTTTTCGAGCGAGCAAACCAATTCGTCCCTCAAAGCATCGTAAAGTGCTTCCAAATCTTCGAAACGGCAGGTTTCTTTGGTCAGGTCAATTTTCATGGAAGCATCAAAAACGCCTGTCCTGAGAGCGATAATTTCAATCGGAAGCCTGAATTCGTTTTTAATCGAAATCAAAGTGCTCATCACACTTTTGAAATTCTTGCCCAAATGCCCTTCGATGCGCAGGAAATTATACGGTTCGAGGTTGTATTTTAAAGGATGCGAAATGAAAGCAGGAGGCTTGGGGATGTATTCGTCCGAGCGGAAACCCTGGTTTTGGTTAGCCCTGTTCCTTTGCGTTTTTTCAATGTTCCATAACTTGTAAATTGGCGGGTTGCCCGTGTTGAGGTAATAGTAAGGGATTGCTTTTTCCGAAAGCGGCACATCGGCTAATTTGCTTGGCGTTACTCGCAATGGCATTAGCTTTCGCGAAATTTCCTTGTTGGTAAAGTCGGGATTAGTAGGGTTGTTTGTGAAACTCTCGGTCATTTCAACCATTCGCTGGAACAGTTGTAAAACCTCTTTCGCGCGGTCTTCGCAATCGCTGATGGCAGCCGAAGGCAGGAAATGATGCCTGTACATTCCCGGGGTTTTCTTGTTTTGCGGCTGTAGCGAACCTAACATTAGGTGGCGCGGGAACAATTCTTCCGGCGGACAACAGGCACACATCAAACTTAATGCTTTCGTCCTGAACTCGTCATACGCCTGAATTATATCGTCGAAAAAATCGCAATAATATTGCAGGAAACGCACCTGCGAAGTGTTTGCCGGTACACGGTCGAGTACGCCGAACTTGATGAAAAAATCTTCAAACGGATCGGTAGGATACATTTCCTTTACCAAAGGTTTAAATGCCAAATAGGCCGCCGAAAGTGCATTTGCTGTATTAAATACAAGCTTTTCGCTATGGAATACCTCGTGGAAAGCAGCAAGCACTTGGTTTGAGCTAATGTTTGGGGTATCTTCAATTATATGGCGCGAAACCCGGATATCGGGAAGGTTTATGCGCGCCATCATGGTTTCTTCCACATCAGTGAAAGTAAATTCGGAACCTAATTGGTTAGCTTTGGCAATTATTTTAGCCAGGTCGCCTTCCTTTATCAGCAATCGCCTCACGGTAGCGGTAACTTCTTCGCCTTTATCGTCGCAATTGTTGGAGCTGCAATTGCGCAAGCCTTCTTTTTTAAGTTCCAGGAATAGGATTACCGTTTTGTCGGCCAAAAAATTGGCTGTGCTTCCTAAAGGTTTAGTGTTTTTAAACCCTGCCGGGAAAAGTTCCCACAGCGGATATTGTTTTATCACGCCATTTTCGGAATATTTGAATGGTGGATAATCAACCAACAAAGGCAAGGTATAATCCTGATATGCAACTAAATCAACCGAATCGGGCTCGGTTAATAAATACCCTGCGGAACTTATCCCACAACCTTTTTCTATCCGGATGGTTTTTTCGTTTCCACTTGTTTCGAGGTTTATTTCCAGACCACACTCAATGCCAATTCCGATTAGGTTGGCACGTGTGAGCCGCCCTTGTTCGTCGAGATAATCGAATATTTGATTCAACTGGCTGTTGGTGAGCACCTGGTTGGACTCGAAATGCGGGTATTTATCTTGAATCGGGTTCATAACAAAAGCGTTTTAGCGGAACTTTTTTTGACGGTATTTTCTATTCTTTTTTGGCAAAGTGGAAGGTTGAAATCTGGAATCAATGTTTCTAATGGGTCATCAGCTTGGTTTTGCGACCTATTCGATTTTTCTTTTAAGCGGATAATTTCCTAAAGCGGTACTTCCCAGCCGGACAGGGTTTTGGTCGCTGCCATCGTCGCAATCGTGCAAAGTGGCTCCGGGATACGTGTTTCGCAAGTTGGCGAGCAAATTAACCACAACCCGAAGTTGGTACGAAACCTGTGTATATTGCTGGTATTTTTGGGATAAAAATGTGGCAAGTTTGGTTTTCGTTCCCGTTTTGAACGATTTTTCGGAGCATAAAGCCAACTTGGGAGGATCAAAAGCTGAGAATTTTTCGAGCGTCCGGCCTTCCCGGAAATTGGATTCCATCCAATTGTTATAAGCCATTCCGTATTTTGAAAGGATGTTGGAGGCACATCCGCAAATGTTTTCTTCTTCCAAAGTTTTGCCCGGCAGCAGGTTATTGGCAAGAATGGTTTCAACTTTGTCGTGCAAGCGCTCATTTCCCCAATCGAAAGTTGAATTGGTTTTCAACCAGGCAAACCACGCACCCTCAAAACGCTCAAACTGCCATCCGTATAAAGCAATATCGCTGAAATACAACACAAACCTAGCTGTAACTTCTTTCCAAAGCGTGTTATCAAAACTGCAAGTAAATTGTTCGGGTTTTACGCTGCCGAATTCCTTTTCAAGTATCTTTTTCAAGGCATCAGGCTGGATGAAAACAAGTGTTTTATCCTTGTACCATTCGGTAAAAACGGAAGAAAAAGCACTGTAAACCGACATTGCACATGCACAGCTTTCTTTACTTGATAGCTTTTTCCCGGCATCCTTCGAAATTTTGTTTTCAATTAAAGCAATCAATCCCGAAATGAACGGATTGCAGTCGTTTTCAACAAATCCATCGTTTCCAACCCAGCAGATTTTTCCAAGCAGGTGCGATGGCATTTCGTACCTGATCGTTCGTTCGGCAAACCTGCGCATTTCAAGGTTTATGTTAAAAGGGGAAGTCCAACCGGGCATCAGGTATGTGAGCCTGAACGAGTATGGGTCTTCGTCGCCACAGGTAGCACAAGGCCCGTCGTTGCAAGCGGGATAAAGCGCATCGCCCGGAAATTTTGGTCGTAGCAGCAAGTGTTCTACAACCAAAGCCCGTTCGTTGCTGCTCCACGAAGTAAGTTCGTCCCTCATTTCAGCAGCTTTATCCTTGCTGTCGAATAATATTGGACAAGTGCCTAAACAAACTTTGTCAGTATCATAAAGACTTAGTGAATATTGTATGCCAACAGCTTCAATTTTGTAAGCATCGGGCAATATCATTTCACGTATAATGGTATTTAAAGCTTTTTGCTCAGCTTCAGCAATTTCTGCTGCGTTAACCTCAATTTTCCCTTCGAGGAAACTTTTTTTGTTGCTGTCAAAAAGCTGGAAACCCAAGGAATAAATCCCTACTGATTCACTTAAAACCGACCAATGGAACGAAAGGTCAGGAAATCCCAACAATAAACTCACCCGTTTTTTCAATCCTGGTATGTTTTCGGGATTCCCGATTGCGTTGCTGTAATCAAAGGCTTTAGCGCGGTTTTGGCTGATTTGGGGATATGCGTTCAAAAACGAAATTTTATCCCCGATAAGGTTTTCGGAAGCAATGTTTTTTCCTTGCAGGTTGGTCAACAGCAAAGCATATTCGCTGAATTGTTCGCCGAATCGGGCAAGCAAATGGTTGAGGAACCTGTTTCTGCGCTCCTGGAATTCGGTTTGCGTTTCTGCAATTCCTTCAAGTGTATTTTTGGTAAGGTCTTTTGTGATTTCGTTGTAACCGCTGATCAGTTCTTCACTAAACGCCTTCACAAAATAAGTTTTGTCAACAGCCGGATCGAGCGAAAACAATTCGGGCACATGGGCAATTTGTGCAAAAGCATTGGCTAAAAGCTGTTCGTAAACCAGTATGTAAGCTTTAAGCTGCCTGGCCTGAGCTTTGCGGGATGTGGAAAGGTGGGACGGCAAACCTTCGGTACCGATTCCGTAAGTAAGCGGAAGGCTGTATTGAATTGGGAAGTAGTCTTCGATGTCGGAATATTGGCCGGCGGGAACGGGCAAATCGTTCTGTTGGTCCTTGAATTTCGGGCGTTCTTCCTCACCGCGCAACTGTGTTAACGTATCTTTTACCTCGTCCATCCGCGGACTGAAAGGCAGTCCGTTTTTATAAAAATGGAAGCGCGATACATTTTGGTAAAGCCTTGGCAAATGTTGTGGTTTTAAATAAAGCAGCCACGAAGCCGATGTTTTTTCAGGATCAAAATCAGGAAGGCCATCAATCCATTTTGGGTCGGCACTGCCTTTTACCATGTTGCCTTCATCATCGAATTTGCCGAGCAACATGTTGTTTACGGCCACCACTCCTTCAATTTCCATCAATATATTTACAATATCGGAGGTGCGCAACACCTTTTTTAATCCGGCGTTGGCAAGGTCGGCTGCTTTGATAAAACCATTTTCCAATTCGGGGCCATTGAAAATATCTTCCACGGCAACACCGGCATCCATCATTTCGCGCAGGGAATAGAACGGCACAGGCGGATTGAGGTATTTTTCTATTTCGAACCAAATTTGGGCCTGAACCTTATCAATGTCAGCATCGTTTGAAACTTCCACATCGGCACAAACCCCAATATCCTCAAGGCCAACACATTTTATCCGGCCAAAATCCTCGTCGAGGTTCCTGTGTTGGTTTAGGACTTGTTTTGCCAGTGCAATTTGCGAATCAGCTTTTTTTAGTTTTTTGCGATAAAGCTGAATGATTCCCGAAGTTCCGTTATTGCTCAATATGCTGCTCAAAAGCTCAACCGTACTTAGGTTTTTGGCTTCGTTGCTTCCGAAAATTTTCAAGGCAACATTTTCAATCAATATCTTTTTCCTGACAGATGGAATTGTAATTTCGAAATCAACATACAAAATATTCCTCCATTGGCTCCGCAGGTAATTGTCTTTTCGGGCTGCGGCTTCAAGGTCGGTGTCAGTTAGCACATCATACCCTTTGGTTGCCCCTAATTTTTTCAGTTTTAGCTTGAACGCATCCTTGCTTGCTCCTTTAAAAGCCTTGTCGCTGTTGAGGAACAAATGCCAGGCATCGGCATCTTCCAAACCCCATTCGGGAAAACGGAGTTCAAGTATAACCGGAAATGTCTTCTTTTCGCTGTCCGAAACAGTGTAAGCATATTCAATTTTCCTATTGTTAAGGTCGCCGGTTTCAGGGTCGGATTCAAGCTCCAAAAGCACCTCATATAATCCCTTTGGGTTTACAGGAATGGCTTCAATGTTTGGTTTTGTGGGTTTTTGGAACGAAAGATGAAGTTTGTTTTCTTCGCACCAGGCATAATATCCTATATCGTTTCCACAGTTTTTGCATTCAACCCATGCATTGCGTACTGCATCCATGTCAATTAAAACCCTACGGTAATCGTCAGTGATCCAGGGGTTAACCGTAAGTATTTTCCTGGCGGTAAAAAACGATTGGTTAGGATAAGGTTGTTTCAGGTCGCCGCTTGGCGTGGCTGGCGTTAAAATATCCTTGATATCTTTCCCGGTACGGTATGCCAAATCGGTAATCGCAAAGCAAAGTGCTTCCAGAATGGTAATTCCAGGATCGTGGGTGTTGTAATCTGTCCACTGTTTGCTGCCCATTTGCTCAACATAGCCGATGCCTTCGCCACGGAGACGGTAAAAGTCCTGCGCAGGTTTCAGTTCAGGCTTTTTCGATATGGAAACTGGTTTCTCGTTCATGGCTGGCAGTTGCATTTTTCAGAAGCGGTTTCTACCTCTTTCGTATTAATTACAAGTATTTCGTGATGGTTGGCTGGCACCGAAACAAGTATGGAAACTGCCAATGAGCCTTCAATTTCATTTTTGTTTTCGGTCCCTTGTTTACCATTTATATCGTGAAAAAGTTCAAAATCAGTAACATAATCCACATATTGCTGTTCTTCGATAAAATCCAGCAATACTGATTTGTAAATTTTTCCACCAAAAGAAGGGCTTCCTTCGTTTACAAAAGCCCAGGGCGAAAGGAAATTCATAATGGCTTCCTGAAGCAGTTTGGTGTAGAATGTTTCGTCGAAACCATCGTAAATCTTTAGCTTGCACTTCACCCTAACTTGTTCAAATTGTGGATTCCTGACATGGAGATTTACAAAACAAGAACTTCGTGCCTGTAAAAATTCAGCTATTTCGCCCAGAAGCCCGAGGCTGGTATAAGGCCGTAACGGGTCGCGGAGGTTGTGGTATTTATGGTTTGGGACGGTTACAAGGGTAACATTTCCGGGTGCTAGTTCCCTGTAA
>CAJAXK010000235.1 GCA_903946925.1 uncultured Bacteroidales bacterium
CTTTAGCTCTGAATAACAATGTTTTGTGAACCTTTGTGTCATAGTGCCTTAGTGGCGGTTCTTAATTTTTAGGTTATCGGAGTGCACTCAACAATAGGACAAGCGAACATTTGAACAAGCGAACATTTGAACAATAGAACAAGCGAACATTTGAACAATAGGGCAAGCGAACATTTGAACAATAGAACAAGCGAACATTTGAACAATAGAACAAGCGAACATTTGAACAATAGGACAAGCGAACATTTGAACAATAGGACAAGCGAACATTTGAACAATAGAACATGCGAACATTTGAACAATAGAACAAGCGAACATTTGAACAATAGAACAAGCGAACATTTGAACAATAGAACAAGCGAACATTAGAACAATAGAACAATAGAACAAGCGAACATTTTAACAATAGAACAAGCGAACATTTGAACAATAGAACAAGCGAACAATTGAACCTTGAACGCGAAGCGTTGAACCTTGAACGCGAAGCATTGAACCTTGAACGCGAAGCATTGAACCTTGAACAAAAAGAACAATTCCCCAAAATAATATTTTTCCAAATCGTGCCGAGCAACATTTTTATTTTCTAACTTCTCCCTATTAAGTAAAACACTGAATGTTAAAAAGTTTTCTTTTTTATCGAACTGACAAACAATACATTAACTTATAATACAAAATATATGAGCCAAACAGAATGGGGTAACTTACCTTTCGGGTACCAAAAAACAAACTTCAATATCCGTTCATACTACCGTGAGGGCGAGTGGGGAAAGTTGGAGATTAGTGATTCCGAATTTATTTCGGTACACATGGCCGCCACCGGGCTTCACTACGGGCAGCAGGCTTTTGAAGGCATGAAGGCCTACATGGGAAAAGATGGCAAAGTCCGTTTGTTCCGTTGGGAGGAAAATGCAAAGCGTATGCAGGATTCAGCAAATGGAATTATGATGGCAGTGCCCCCAATGGAACTTTTTAAAGAAGCCGTAGTGAAAGTTGTACAGCTTAATAAGGATTTTATCCCACCTTATGGCACTGGGGCAACTTTGTATATCCGTCCGTTATTGTTTGGTTCGGGAGCCAGGGTAGGCGTAAAACCTGCTGATGAGTTTATGTTTCTTGTTTTCGTTTCGCCAGTTGGCCCATATTTTAAAGAAGGTTTCAACCCTGTTAGTATAATGGTTGCACGCGATTACGACCGTGCCGCCCCAAAAGGCACCGGCTGTTACAAAGTAGGCGGCAATTATGCTGCAAGCCTAACTGCAGGCGAAAAGGCTCATAAAGAAGGTTTTGCTTCCGCTTTGTTCCTCGATGCCCGCGAGAAAAAATACATTGACGAAGCAGGCCCCGCCAATTTCTTCGCCATAAAAGGGGATACCTACCTTACACCCCTATCCGAATCCATTCTGCCATCCATAACCAACAAAAGCCTCATGGTTTTGGCCGAAGATATGGGCTTGAAAGTTGAACGGCGTAAAATTGCCCTTGAAGAATTGGCAGACTTTGATGAAGTAGGTGCTTGCGGGACAGCAGCAGTTATTTCGCCTATCCGCCGCATTGTTGATGTTGAAATGGGAACCGAATGGAATTATTGCCTGGATGGTAAGGCCGGTGAAAAATCATCGAAATTGTACCAAAAGCTGATTGATATCCAGAATGGCGATGCCGAAGACAAATTTGGCTGGACAACCGTAGTTGAAATGTAAAATAACAGAATATTCATTAAACGCTGCAACTTTCCTTGCAGCGTTTTTTTATTTGTATGCAACACGTTTTTAGTTTGTTCTACCCAATCTTCCCTTAAATTGAAGGCATGACAAATATTTGATGCAGGCTTTCTCGCATTTACAAAAAAAGCCCACTCAGGAAATGATAGCACTTATAAAAGCAATAAGGACAATCATCTCGAAATTTTGTGAACCCGTGTATGAGTGGTAAAATTTGAAATCCACAAACAATTACCCATTTTCGGGTGCAGTTGTATTTTTGACAACAGTAAAATGACATGTTTCATAAAGTTAATTCTCAATTTTAAGTCTAATAAATCGAAGTAATACCTGAAATGTTTACTTTTATTGCAAATTAACTACTTCATAAAAACAAGCCATTCTTCATTAGTAAAAAATTAATAATTGTAAATCGAGCCTTGGTAGTTGTTTGTCAATTAGTTTGATGAACAATCAGGGCGGATTACATGTAACCAATAAAAAATAAACCATGAAAAAAATCGGACTTCTGTCGTGCATCATCTGTATTCTTTTACTCCAATCATGTACATCGAGCATGAATACCTTTTCGGATTACGATAAAAACAGAGACCTGAATATTTATCAAACATATTCCTGGCTTTCGCCCGGCGATAGTTTGAACCCAAATCCTGAAAACCAGCAGATTGAACTTATGTACAGCAAATCAGTGCTTTACGCTGCAAATAATTGCCTGAAGAAAAAAGGGATGGTAATAAATAACGTAAACCCAGATGTAGTTTTTAAATTCAGTATGGGTGTTGATCGTAAAATGACCTACACCCAAGCGCCTACATTAAGTGTTGGGGTTGCTGTTGCAGCACCCGGATATTATGCCGGACCTTCCTATTATGGTGGTGTTTCAGTGCCTGTAGCCGGAGGCAATGTAACCGAAAAGCGTGTTGACGAAGCATTTATTTACTTGCAGATGTTTGAAACAAAAACCGGCACATTGCTTTGGACTGCCGGCGTTAGAAAAACTGTTGAAAATTCAGCCGATACCCAAAAAAACATGCAACTTGCCATGAATTCGGTTTTTGCAAATTTAAAGATCAAGCACAAGGTTAATTAAAGTTCGTTTATTGACTTTGTTTAATTCAAAATGTACTAATCTCGATTTACGAATTACGATTGTTTTTAAGTGGGTTAGTTTCGTCAATCGTAACTCGCAAATCGTAAATAAAATTAAAACCCGACTCTAAGGACAGACTCTAATCAATTCCTGTTTCTAACACTGAAAGAAAAACCAATATTTGAGTAGGTAACAACTTAAAATTGAGCAATATGGAAACATCTTCAGATAACAAAAAGAAGAAGCGCCCAATTCGAAAAGTAGTGCTTTGGGTACTCGCGGGTATTTTCGTGATTTTGTCAGCAGTAGGTATTTACGTTACCCACAATTTTAATCAACTATTAACCGATGCACTTATTAAAAATTTTAATTCTACCCTCATTTCTGACGTGTATGAGCTGAAATTTGAAAAACTGCGGGTCAACCTGCTTCAAGGCAACATTAAAGTGTTTAAGGTGGTTTTACAGCCCCGGCAAAAACCGCTGCACAGCTATCCGTATATAAACAGCTCGTTCAAACTGAGCACCAACAAAATATTGCTTACAAATGTCAGGATACTGGATTTATTAAAATCGAATATACTTCAGCTCGATAAAATAGAGATTACCGAACCTGATGTAGAATTAAAAATTGAAGACCAAATACCTATATTTTTCCCTTTTAAAGATTCTACCAATCAAACCAAGCAGGTAAATAAAGACAAAAAAAATCCTATCGAATTATTCGTTTTGCAAAAATTCGACCTGAGCAATGCATCCTTGCACTTGGTGAATTTGGCTAAAGAACGCGAAATAAAAGTCAAGGGATTTAGCATCTCGATAAGGGATCTTATCATTGAACAGCTTCCTGGAAAGGATTTGGTTTCGTATAACCATATTGAGGTTTCTATTGGGAACCTTACCGGTACAATGAAGAATGAAGCATTAAAATATTTGAGTTTTAAAGACTACACACTTACATTAGATACACTTACGGTCGAAAAATCGGTTGATACCCTAATTTACAACTTTGCGGATTTTAGCACCGGCATCAAAATGGTTGATATTCAGACATCTGACAGTATTTATCATATAGGTTTGCAATCGTTACAACTCTCGTACAAGGACAAAACAGTAAAAGTAAACGGATTTTCATTTATGCCTAATGTAAGCCATGCAGTGCTTCAGGCAAAGTCGCGGTACCAGAAAACAGAATTTTCAGTCGGATTGGGTTCTTTAAACATTACCGGACTCGATTTCGATTCGTTGATACGTGCCCGAAAGATATTTATCGAAGAAATAAAACTCGATTCGATAAATTTGTCGCTATATAAAGATAAAACCAAACCTCTTGATAAAAACAAATTTCCCGAATATTTAAGCCAGAAGTTGACTTCTATCCCATTACCCATTAATGTAAAGCTGGTTAGTGCCACCAATTTTAACCTCGTGAATGTGGAAAGAAAAGAAGATGGCAAAACAGCAAAAGTTACCGTAGGCCGTGGGACTTTAGCAATTAAAAATATCACCAACCAGTCACCTTCAAGTATGCTTACCCTGAATGCCTCAGCATTTCTCCAAGATAAAGTATTGCTAAACCTACTTGTTAACTATAGCTATAACAAGCCTCAGTTCAGTTACATACTCCGATCCGGAAAGTTCAACTTACTCGATCTGAATCAATTAATTGTGGCTTATGTTCCGGCAAAAATAAGCAATGGCACGGTTGACGAAATTTTGCTTTCGGGTACGGCTTACCGCAATCATGCATCAGGAACCATGAAGTTTTTGTATCACGACCTTAAGGTTGACATGAGCATAAGCGATACAAAATGGCAGAATGATGTTGTGGCATTTGCGGCAAATACTGTCGTAAATTCAAATAATCCGCCCTCTGACGGTTTGCCTCCCAAAGTGGTTGCATTTAAGGCCGACAGGGATATGAACAAAGGTGGTTTCAATATGCTCCTCAAGTCGTTTTTCGCAGGAATGAAAGAAACCATAATTATGTCGAAAGAAAATAAGAAGGCATACAAGGAAGAAAAGAAGAAGAAAGAGCAACAAGATGGAAAGCCGAAAAAGAAACTGTTTGGCAAGAATAAATAATTATTTAGTATTTATCCTGCATTGTTCTTTTTTCAACTTTGAGTCCACCCCGAAAACCCTAAAAAAGAGAAAACCACGGAGGCATAGAGAACAAAGAGATACACAGAGTATTGTTAATCAGCGATATATACTTAGTGAACTTAGCGAAGCGGTATCACGAACACCTAAAAAACAAGCAATTGTGAGTAAACTTAGAGGCTTTGAGCCACATCGGCAAGCTCAGTGTAACACTTTGTGACGAAAAAGTCTTGTCGGAGTGGACTCAACTTTAAAATAACTTTAACCATCCACGCACTCCATCCGCTGTTTAGGCCACAGCCACGTATTTAAGCTCCTTTCAACCGTATTTTTTTTCGCTGCAGTTCTGAACATGGGCAAGTGTTCGGCTGTGCTTGCCCCAAAGTAGCAATGGGCACACATTGAGCCACTCAACACAAAGGGTGATGCCGCATCGCTAAGTTCACTGATTGGCACAGGTTCATATCTATTAAAAGCTAATTATACATTATACCAACTGCATACTTTTAATCCCATTCCGCAAAATTTGTGCAATAATTCAACTCTGCGCACTGCAAGCATACAGCAAATATTTGTTTTTGAATAATTTATACAGGTTGTATTTGTACCAAAATTAATAATCAGTAGTTTTTTTCATAAATCTATTTTTCTATTTTTGCCGCTTAAACCACATATAAATATTGACCAGATGATTAAATTCCTTTGCCTCCTAACTGCCACTATTTTATCCTTGGCTGTTTTTGCCCAGTCTGATTCACTCCCAACAAAGAATGTAAAAAAATACTCCAAAGTTTGGAATTTATCCTTTGAACAAGGTGCGATGCTTGGAAACGGGACCGATATTGGGGACCAACTTGCAGAGGCTTCATATTACAATGGCATCGACTTCCGCTTAGGGTTTAGTTTGAACGATCATTCCGATGTTTACAATCAAATTTACCGGCTTCCAATAATGGGTGTTGGCTGGTATTCTTCAACTTTTCAGCAAGAAGAAATTGGTAAGCCAAATGCCATATTTTACTACTTTAATATGCCCATCCGTTTCGAGCGGAGCCGTAAACTAACCATGTCGTACTTGGGCGCTTTCGGGCTTTCGTACAATTTTAACCCTTACGACGAGGTTGAAAACCCGGGAAATATTTTTGTGGGCTCGTACCGTAACTGTTATGTAAACTTGGCCCTTTTGCTCAATTATAATTTTGCCCCAAAATGGGTTACAAGCGTATCGTTGGGGTTTAAACATTTCTCCAACGGTTCGTTCCAGCAACCTAATTACGGCATCAACCTCGTACCCGTATCCATTGGGGTTTCCTATAAACCAACGGCAATTAAACCATTCGAGGGCGAGAGATCGGTACCCACCTTTATAAGGCATAACCAGTTTAATTTTGCCTTTATTGCCGGCAGCAAAAATTACGAAATTGGCGAACCCAACTATTTCAAGGCTGCCATTGCAATAAACTGGCTCAGGGCTTTAAACTACAAATATAGGGCAGGCTTGGGCTTAGATGTGTATTACTCTGCCGCTTATGGCGAGCGTAACGATACTGTAAGCACATTTTCGAACTCAATGTCGTATGCGGTGGTTGGTTCGTGGGAATGGGCGCTCACCAAAAAACTATACGTGCCGGTTGCTTTTGCCGTTTATTTAAAACACAGCGAAGCCAATGGCGAAACACAGGGTTTTTACGAACGGGTAGGCATGCGCTACCGGTTTAACAACAATATTTTCGCCGGTGTAACCATCAAAGCCCACAAAGGCGTGGCCGATATTTTTGAATGGACAGTTGGGTACACCATTAAACACGACCCAAACAAATATTAACAGGAAGCGCAAATAATTCTGACTTTTTAAAACAAGAAAAACCGAAATATAACTGGTCTTTTTATTTTATACTGATTTTTGAGTCGGTTCTAAAAATCTGGCTGTCGATAGTGTTGATATTTCTATGTACATCAAAAAAAACAAAAACCTCCTGCCTGTAATATGGCAGGAGGTTGATATTTAAGCTTGTTAACCAACAAATTCAGTTTGAGCCAATTGTTTACTTGTAATTCCACATTGAATATTTTATTAGGGAGTCAGGCTTGTTGTAAATCGAGCCGCGTTATTATCCGATATAATCAAATCCATCGAATCCACCATACCATCGCCATTCGCATCCTCGGGCATATAACCTGAAATAAATGTAGTGGCTGAATTATGAATTGCATCCAAATCATTTTGGTTTACCTCACCATCCTGGTTTACATCGCCGCCATACATAACGTACTGCCCACTTGGCATTTGCCGCAAGTTGCCTCCGTATGCTTTTGTAGGCAAATTGAAGGAATATTCTATTGCACTTGATGTGAACACTACCGGCAAAGCGGTTGTGGTAGCTATACTGTTGCGGTGCTTGATGGTCATGTAGTAAGAACCTGAAAAACTTGAAGGCACACTTAAAATTGCCTCCCCGGCTGTGCTAAGGGGTACGTTGGCAGCAGTATGAACTATAGTTGCATAATTGGATGCCGAGTGTAATTCTATTGATATTTGGTCGGCAATACCGGCTGGCCAGTATGGTGTTGCCCCATTCATGGCTTGGCGCAAAGAGCCGTTCCCATTATACAAGCCTTCTAAAAATACCGAGGTAAGGGTAAGTGTTTTGGTTAAAGGAACATACGAAAACTCATCGGCCCCTATATCGGGATTGGTAAGCGAGCGGGGTTCTTCATCAATATCAATGCTTACCTCCGTAGTGATCAATGCCGCGCCATCGAGGGTACTGTTATTGATGTGAAGATCAGTATTTGAAACAAACCCCGGAAGGGTCGAAAACGAATGAACATCAAATCCGGTATCATTGCTCCAGGAGGACAGGCTTCCATAATCATCTTCGCCAAACCTAGCCGTGGTTGGGCCACTGGTAAACATATTGTTATAATCACACGCAGCAAGTAAACCATACGCGACTGCATTTGGATTATAAAACATGCAATATCCTCCTTGCAAATTACTAATTATATTATTGGAAAACATATTGTTGAATATTGCAGGTAACGCACTACAATCCAGAAGGGCACAAAAAGAAGAAGCCCCTGCTGTTCCATAAATATTTATACTGTTGTGCAGTATGTTGGTATGGTTGAAATTTAAACCCTGAAAACCATAAGCAAAATTAGTCCCCTGTTCGATGCTAATGAAGTTGTTGCTTATCAAACAAGACTGAGTGTCATTCATGCCAACATTCTCAATACTTAACCCATGTATGGTTTCGTTGCTGCTGCCCAAGGAAATTTTATTCCCACTAATGTTGCATCCATTTTTAACCGAAGTTACATCAATACCGGCGAGATAATTATCAGCCCCAGAAAGTTGTTGGATAGTGTTTCCAGTTATGGCCACATTATCAAGGAATTCGAGGCTGATACCGTATTGAATGAACCTGGAAATTGTGTTGTTTAAAATCTGCAGGTTGTATATTGGACCTGAATTCAGGTTTGCCCCCGTCATTTTTATCCCGAATATGCCATACTCTATTTCGTTGCCTTCGATAAGGATATTGCTGGATGTTATATTGTTGCAATAGATCACGGAATTGTTCTCGCTGGTGTGCGATATATCGCTAAAGCCTTCAAATCGGTTAAACATGAACCTTATTTGGTTGCATCCGGGCCCAATGTTAATTACTCGTCCATAAGTTGACTCGAAATCGGACGATCCGGCAGTTGATAATTTCAAGTCAATAAAATCCAAATAAGAGCAATTCTCGAAACTGAGGGTATAATTCTGGATTGGGGTAGGAATACCTTTAATTTCGGCGGTATCGGTTGATGCTGGATCGGTGCGGAAAACAATCCTGGAGTTAATGCCAGCTCCTTCAATTGCCGTGAATTCAAGTTTTTCATTGTATGTGCCTGGGGCAATATTGAAGAATACATGGTCTGAAACCCCTCGTGTTTTTAATGCATCCAATGCCGCCAACGGCGAGGAAAAATCACTTCCGGCATTTCCAATGCTATAGATACCATGAAGGGCATCTGAATACTCAAAAAATGGATTTTCCCAAATGATGTAATCGTCATCAACATTATTGTCGCAATTGTTGTTATCCCAGGATGTGTAACAGGCAAGGTGCCAAATCCCATAAGTAAAGGCAAAGCCGGTAATTGTGTCAAGGTTCACTGTATAGTTGATATCAAAAAATCCGTTTGAAGCCAAAGGTGGTATATCAACGTAACCTATAAAAGCTTCGGGGGTTCCATCGGGTGTGGCATTTTCGAGTGCCAGCCTTATCTTTCCGGGGTTTACAAGCGGGAATGGTCCCTCGTTCACTATTCGCTGTGTAATGGTTAAAGTTGTTCCATGGAAATAAATACTCCTGTAAGCAGTATCATCAATCATGTTGCCACATGCATCGGCAAAACCAACCGCCTGTCCGGCATCACCTGCATTGCCACCAAAAGAATTGACAGCACCAATCACATAATAGTTGTAATACTGCCCCTGGACCGCTGTAATATCTTCAAAGCTTAAGAGGGAAGTTTTGACATAACCGCGAATTGTAGTTGTTAGGGTCGGGTTTTCGATAGTACTTCGCCTTATCTGGTAATAGGTGGCTCCTGTAGCAGCTTGCCAGGTAATAACTACTTTGTTGGTAAATAAGCCAGTTGTCGCATCCACTTGGGGCGCGGAAATTTTGCGGAACCCGGTATTATAAGCTGATTCACTGCTTATTGTAAGCAGGGTATCCCCTGCAGCTTTTACCCAATAGTAATACAAAAATCCCGGGGTGCCTGAATAATCCTTGAACGTAAGGAAAGTTTGCCAGTTACTGATAGGTATGGCTGATGAAAATGTCGAATTCAACCCACGGTAAACCTGATATTTGGCAGCCCCAGCCGAAGCTTGCCAGGATATGTGAGTGAAAACGGTACTGGTTCCTCCGTCAGCCTCCACATTGGTTGGCGGCAGGAAATTCCTGAAACCATTATCGCCACCACCCAAACCTGTTGCTACCGTTCCGGAAGCATCTTGTGAAGCCTTTACCCAGTAATAATATATGGTACCAGTTACCGCCGTAATATCAGGGTATGTAAGGGCCGTTTGCCAAGTTGAAATGGCAACGGAAGAAGCAGGATCATTTATGGTATTTCGGTAGAGCCTGAAATGCGAAGCACCTACAACCGTGTTCCAGCTAATGTCAACCTTGTCAGTGTAAGTACCATCGGATGCAGAAACATTGGGTGCTGTTATAAAACCTACCCAGCCTGTGTTTGCAGAGCTATAACTGGAAGCATAATAGCCTAATTCGCTTTTACTTGCCCTAACCCAGTAATAATATGTGGTGCCAAGCACGGCTGTTAAATCAATAAATGAAGTATCTCCTATCCATGTCGTGCCACTGATAAACATATTGTCAGCAACCAAATTGCTGGTATTGCGGTAAACCCGGTAATGCGAAGCCCCTGTACATGCCGGCCAGGTAATAATTACCTTGTCACCATATTGTCCGTCGGTTGCCTGCACATTTACTGGTGGTGATATTTTCTTAAAACCTGCATCCCCGGTACTGTAATCAGAGGCCCTGTTGCCAGTAGGATAACGTGAGGCTTTGATGTAATAATAATACGTTTCCCCACTTTCGCCAGTCATATCATCAAATGTAGTGTCCGTAGTCCATGTTGATGGGCTAAGCTGCGTATATACCAAAGACCAGAAAGGTTTTCTGAAAACAGCAAAATACAACGTTTGGCCAGAATTGTTTTGCCATGTTATGGTAGTTTTGTCGGTGTATGTTCCATCGGAGGCCTGCACATTTGTTGGTGCCGCAGGATTAGCGGGAATGGTTACCTGGGTTGCCGACACCCATGAATTGTTGTTTTCGTTTGTTTCATTTATCGAATATGTATTATCAGCCAACATCCCCAGATAATAGGTGCCAACCGGGATTTCAGGCTGTACCAGGGCAACATCCGTAATTGGCAACTGGCTTTGAAAAATTAACCCGGGGGAAATATCGGTATGCACGTTTTGAATTATTAAATGGTCGCCTCCGGCAATAATATTGTTAGCCGAAAGGTAAAAACCAGCATTAAGCGTTGGGGCACCAGCCATTGTATTCATGTTTTGTAACCCACAAACCGCACTTACATTTGTACCCGAAACAGTCGCACTCCCGCTGTTTGCTTGTAAATCGAGCAAATATGATGGCAACACAGTGGTTTTCCATATCCCGCGACCAAAAGTACCTGCAAAAAGCTGTGCAGGGGTTGTTGAATAATTTATAACCAAATCCCTAACCTGAGTAAGTGGCAGGCTGCTCTTGAAAACTTGCCAATTACTCATTGATGCATCTTTATAATAAACGCCCGCGGTTGTGCCAATATACAAACCTTCGTCCGAACCATTCATGTAAGCGATTGACATTATACCAAGTAATGGAAAACTGGGTGTTAGGTTTATCCAATTTCCGCCCTTATCCATCGATTTATAAGCCCTTTGCCCTTTAACCATATAAACAATGTTTTCATCGCTCGGGTGCGATTCAAACCGGATACCAGCCCAACCATTATTGATTGGGTTAGGAAGTTCAACCCATGTAGGTGAAATCGCCAAAACGTTATCTGACCTGAACATCCTTCCATTTTCGAATGAAACGTAAAGAATGTCGGGGTTGGCCCTCGATTGTTCTATAAATTCTATTTTTTGCAATGCGTCGGTTCCAACTAAGTTGTTTGAAATTTTGATAAAACCAATATTGGCTGGGTTAGCTGTTTTCACGTTCCTGCTCCTCCATACATCGTGCGTTCCATAAAACATGGTCGAAGGATCTGAATAGCTAATCATAAATGGTGTCTGAAAGATAGCCTCTTCAGTAATATTATGAGAACCATTAGCGGCTACCGACTTAAAATCTGCATACATGGTTCCGCCATTTATTGATCTTGCCACATAGCCATTTTGAGAGCTGCCAAACACATAATTTTCATCTGTTGGATCGAATTTGCAGGTTATGCCGTCCCCGCCTATTGACTGATACCAATAGCCTCCATTGGTAACAAACGTTGATGCGTCTTGGTTCCCAGTAATAATATGGTTGGGATTATTGGCTGCCACATCAATCCTGTAACTGGAGCCAACCCTAAGCCCATTGCTCGAATAGATATAATTAGAGCCATCATCGGTAAACCAAATCCCCGAATCGTTTCCAATAAACAGCCTGTGCGTAAGTGGGTTGAATTCAAAAATATGCTGATCATCGGCAGTAACGGGTTCCTGGTTAACCCATGTTTGTCCACCGTTGACAGATTTATATAAATTCACCATACCGTAATACATGATATTTTCGTTTAACGGATCAATAATAAAATCGAGGTTATACCCTCCCTGCCCATCGTTTCCTGTCCCACTGGTATTTATTTCAGTGAAAGGGCTATTGTAATTGTCGGCCTGCAGCATTTTGAAAAAATGGGAGTCTTTGGTGCAAAAAAGGATAATCTTGCTTGGGGTAACGCAAAGTGCTATACGATGAGCCCCGGTCCATTTTTTATGTGCCCAGGTTGTTCCAAAATCTGCGGATTTATAACAAGATGCTCCGTTAACGCAATAAACCGTATCGCTTGAACCTGGTCGCATGGCCATATCCTTAATATTTTCGGGTAGTTGTTTGGTCCAATTAGCACCGGCATCGGTTGTTTTAAAGATTCCCCGGCTACTTGCAACCAGTATTTTAGCGGGATACCCTTGGTTTATAATAATTTTTGAAACATAATGTTCACTGCAGTTATCCAAAGGTAGAGGATTCCAGGTCATTCCACCGTCAATTGATTTGTAGATGCCAATACCCCTGGTATCATGTCCATCCCTGTCGCCGGTACCTATATAAATCTTATTGTGATTGATGGGGTCAATTGCAATTGCAGATACGCCTAATGCTGAGATGTTATCAGTATTCAGGTTTTGCCATGTATTCCCATTATTCTCCGAAAACCACAATCCGCCCAATGGTGTCCCTACATATATCTTGTTGGGGTTTGATGGATGGAAGCAAATGGCAGTCACCCTACCAAGCCCCGGGACTATATGTGTTGGTTCATCAGCTGTATATACCGGCTGATCTGGACCAACCGAAGTCCAATCACCAATTATTGACTGCGATTGCTGATTGAATGTAAGCGCGTTTTCCAGGTCAAGCTGTGGAGAACGCAGGCTGCCATCCGGATTCAAATAAGCTCGTTGCGAATCTAACCAGCGGGCTACCTGCTTATAGCCCGAACCTTTCACCGGGGTTTTGTCCTTCCAGTAGTTCCTGAATTCCTTTTCAAATTCATAGAAATTGATTTTTGAGTCAGTCATTTTCGACTGCCAATAATCGAGGCTTCCGGCTGAATACTGTTCGGAAAATTTATTTGACTGCTGCCCTTTGCAAACAGTGTTACTGATAAAAAAAACCAGCAGGAGAAATAACTTAAATGTAGTTTTCATGATGATTATCTTTTTTGTTTTGATGCCAATTAAACCCGGTTCCAGGATAGTGGGATTGCTAAAAACAAATGTAATACAATAGTGAAGAAATTCGACAATATCTCCCTTAAAAATTTTTATCAATCTTTTAAAAATCAGCACTATGAAGAAACTAAGACCAAACAATATCAAACACATTATTAAACCCACTTATGGCTTCGTGATTTAGTAAGAAGCCATTTGGAAGCAAACCCTTTTGCATGGATAAAGCAAGTTAAACTGAAAAGCTCAATGGGCGCACAAAGCTAAAATAAGCATAACCTTGGAGGCGAATCCAAGGCTTTTGTAGATGAAAAAAAAAAAAAAATCAACTAATAACCTGCCGCGTCTGCATCGAATGTGTAATAGCAATTGTGAAAAATTTTAATATCGCGTTTAGGCTAGCACACCTGTTTTCGTCAATCGTGTACCCAAGTTACCATGTAACACATTCTGCTTTTGCGATAATATTATGGTTACTGTTGTTCCGGATATATTTTCCACTTTGAGTTTTTAACACCCTTTGGTTTGAAGGTAGGTAAAAAAAAAAGAATATGATTTGTGAATCAAAATACTCTTTTCAGGCCGATGGCTGATTGTTTTTCTTTCAGCAATCTTTCTAACTCCAAAAGGATTAAATGCAGTATAGAAAATACAAATGTGAAAATCTATTCGCTTGTGTATCATATTTAGGCAAACATGAAGGCTGGTTTTGTTCGTTCAAAAACACCCTTCAATCAGCCAAAGTTTTTTTTGTTAAAAATATGTTTTATCGAAAAGTCTGTTTTGGTGAACCTTTTGTGTATTAGGTTGCTTCGTAAGGAACTTCGGTAAGTTCAGTGGAGCACTCCGTATGGGACTGAGCACACCACTTAGTGACGCTTTATTATTTTTAATCTTCGGAGCGTACTAAACAGTTATTTCAAATTAACCTATTTCATTCAGAAGTTCCTTTTTAAGTATTTGCAATTCAGCTACTTGTGCCGGGCTTACCTTGGGGTAGGCAAGTTTCATGCTATCCAAGGCAGCAATAATTGCCGAAGCAATTACCATACGGGCAAAAGGTTTATTGTCGGCAGGTACAACATACCAGGGCGACTGTTCTGTGGCCGTTTTCTTTATCAATTCCTCATAAGCGGCCATATATTGTTTCCAATATTTGCGTTCGTGTAAATCGGCACTGCTAAATTTCCAGTTTTTTTCAGGTATGTCGATACGTTCCAAAAAGCGTTTTTTCTGTTCTTTTTTCGATACGTTAAGGAATATTTTTACAACCATCGTCCCGTTCCGGCTCAGATACGACTCAAAATTGCGCATATCCTCCAGCCGGTCGTCCCAAATGCTTTTGGTTATCAGTTTTTCCGGCAATTTCTGGGCTTTCAGTATTTCATCGTGAACACGCACTACAAGCACCTCTTCGTAATAGGAACGGTTAAAAATGCCGATCCTACCTCTTTCGGGAAGGTTTTTGGTACATCGCCATAAATAATCGTGATCCAGTTCTTCATGGCTTGGTGCTTTGAAAGCAGTAACCTGGCATCCTTGCGGGTTTATGCCAGACATAACATGCTTTATTGCCCCATCCTTTCCTGCGGCATCCATTGCCTGAAAAATAAGCAACAGCGACCACCTATCCTGTGCATATAATTTGTCCTGCATCCCGGCAAGGGTTTGGACACCAAATTGCAGCAGTTGCTGGGCAATTGGTTTCCCTGCTTTCCCCAATTCATTATCAACGTTGGTGGCAAAATCCTTAAGCTTAAACTTTTTATCGCCTACAACTTTGTACTGGTTTGAAAACTTCTTCGCCTTGGCAACAACCCCCTTTTTATCGAGTTCTTTTAAAGCTGTGAGTTTGTTTTCGACTACAACTTTAGGATCAGTATTTATTTTTTTTGTTGCCATAATAATCAGGTTATGTATTGGTGAAGTAACAAAGATACTGATTTTCTATACTGAAAGTCTTTATTTTACAACTAATGAAGGTGCTATTAGCAATGAAAGTGCCATTACAAACTGCTTTGATTAGTTTGCCCTCGAAAATTATCATTTCATAATTGTGCAGGCAATTCCACAAAACGACTAATTCTTATTTTGAAATGCTATAGGATGTCGCCAAAACTAAACTTACGGTCAAAATGTTTTGTTTTTTTGCTTTTTGCTTGATCAAAAAGCAACAAAAAATCAAGGCTGTATAAAAATACGATGTGTTTCTAAGCCTGAGGTATCTCCTCGCAATACAAGGCATGGAAGATGGCACAAACCCAAACAGTTGAAGTTGCTGTGTATTGCTACGCACATGCCATCCGCACATACCTTCGGCTAAGAACCACAATCGTATTTTTATAAGGCCAGTCCTTCGCAAGATACTTCTTGCTAGCTGCACAACCGGTTTGGAAGGCTTTGGTAAATATTGGAGATTTTGAGGTTGTAAGGATTGGCCTTATAGAAATTTTACACAGATGTAGCCGAAGGTAAACCGCGAGGGCATGAGCGTAGCAAAACACAGCTTCAACAACTTTCAGGCCATGGCACCCAACTATCAAGCCTTGTTTTGCGGGTGTTTACCGAGGTGTACAGATGTGTAAAATTTATATAAAGCCTTGACTTTTTGGTCCTTTTATGTCAAGATAAAAGGACAAAAAATAAATCTCAAAGAACATTATCATAAAATAGCTCCACAAAATAAGAATTAGCCCACAAAACCTTACTTTTGAGGTTCAATTTTTTGTTAATACTGTTTATTGATTGAATGCCATGCAGCAGCTATCAACCAGAATAAAATGCGTTGTAAGTAAATTGGGTAAGTTTTGCCTGATTTTGGCAATACTGCTAATGGGTGAAAAAACGATAAACGCCCAGGTTGAAACAAAAGATTTCAGGGATGTGGTGGACCAGTGGAAAAAGAACCCTGTTCCCAGGATTGACAACACATTGATTGTTGGCAAAACATATTATTCCATTTTGCCGGTGGTTGGGTATGCCCCTGCTAACGGTTTTTTAGTTGGCGGGGCAATCAGTTTCTCGCGGCTGTATGGCAAACCGCCAACAAACCTTTCATCTGGAATGTTGAATTTCCAGCTTACCAGCAAGAAACAATTAATTGTTAATGCCCGTTCAAAAATATACCTCGAAGCTAATAATTGGTTTTTGCAAGGCGATTGGCGGCTTCTTGTATTCACGCAACCAACGTATGGCCTTGGTATCCAAAACTCAGGGGCAACAGAAACCCTGCTATACGTAAACAACCTTGCCGAAACAGAGGAAACTGTGGGGGAACCTATGAAATTTAACCTTATCAGGTTTTATGAGGAAGTTTCGCACCAATTCGGCGCTTCCCGTATTTATGCTGGGGTTGGTGTTGCTGTTGACCAACATTTTAAAATAGTTGATGAGAGGTTGGATACAACAATAAGCAGTGTCGATTATTTTATTACCAACCATTATTCGTATTCGGTTTCAAACAATTTTAATCCAATACAATATGGCACAAATGGTATAAAATTCACTATATTAACCGATACCCGCGATCAAATAAGCAACAGTTACAAAGGATATTATGCCTCAGTTTCGTTGGTTTGTAATGTAAAAATCGGCAACAATTCGCAGCAAAGCAACCAATTGCTATACGATGGCCGGTATTATTTTGGGTTAAGCAAACAAAACCCGCGCCACGTGTTGGCATTTTGGAGTTGGGGATCTATATTATTAGATGGCAACATACCCTATTTGGCTTTGCCTTCCATTGGTTGGGATACTTACAACCGCTCAGGGCGCGGATATATTCAAGGTCGTTACCGAGGGTTGAGCATGGTTTATAACGAAGCCGAATACCGCTTTCCTATATCAAAGAGTGGGCTTTTCGGAGGAGTTTTGTTTGCAAACACCACAAATGCAAGTAACTACACGGATAAAATATTCGACAAAACTGCTTTGGGCCTGGGTGCCGGAATCAGGATGCAGGTTGATAAACTTGCACGTACCAACCTAACGGTTGATTTTGGTTATGGCACAGACCATTCGAGCGGGATTTATTTCAATTTGCAAGAAACATTTTGAAAGCTGAGTCCACTCCTATTACCTGAAAATGAAGAAACGCCACTAAGACTCTAAGACGCAAAGGTTCACTAAGCATTGTTATTCGGCGTTATAGTCTTAACTAAGATTAGAGGCTCTATGCCACTTCGGCAAGCTCAGTGGCCACTCAGTGTAACACTTTGTGGCGAAAAAGACTTATCGGAGTGGACTCAACTTTATTATTCAACAGCATTGCCTTTATCTTTTTGTTTTAAGCACAGCCTACTGCTTTTCTGTATCCTCAGGTAGCTTCGGGTCGTAAGCAGTCCGAAAAACCAAATCCGGACCCACCGTATGCAAGTGTAAATCCCGCTGGGGGAATGGGATTTCGATGCCGTTTGCTTTCAACGCGTCGAATATCCCAAAAAGCACCTCGCTGCGGATTCGTTTCCCTTCAACAAAATCGGAAATCCAGAAATTGATCACGAATTCAAGTGTGTTTTCGCCCAAAGCGTTGAAAAAAATACCAGGTTCAGGATGTTTTAGTATTTCAGGATGTTTTTCGATAACATGCAACAAAACCTCGTTTACCTGATGTGGGTTTGATTTGAAAGCCACCCCTATCTTGATTTCAATACGCCTCCTTTTATTTGATAAAGTCCAGTTTGTCAACCTGTTCGAAATTAGTTCGCCATTAGGCACTATTACCTCGGCGCCATCAAAAGTTTGCATATTGCTTGCCCTGATTCCAATTTCCTTTATCCATCCGGTATCTGTTCCAAGTTCAACCATATCGCCGACCGAAACAGGCTTTTCGATGGCTATTATCAGCCCCGAAACCAGGTTGTTGAATATATTTTGAAGGCCAAACCCAATACCAACTCCTAATGCGCCCATCAATACCGTAAATTGCGTTAATGGTATGCCAGAAGCTAAAATTCCGACAACAAACCCAATGGTAATGATCAGGAAACGTACAATCAATTTTATACTTCCCAATGCCGTTCTTTTCTTAAACTGCTTTTTGTAATCCTCGGTTTCGATTGCCAAATTTATAAGCTCTGCTATGTAAATTGCTCCATAAGCAACTCCAATAAATAAAAGGATGCTACCATAAGTGAAAACCGAATCGCCCAACTGCCGGGGTTCATTTATCAGGAGTGCAAGCCAATCGGTCAATTCATCAAACAAATTAAGGTTTTTTAGGTATGAAACCATAAAGTAAATAACCGCTAGGATAGCTATGATGCGTTTTAGTTTTTTCTCTATTATTTCATGATCGATTTGAAAGGATTTGCTTCGCTTATTTATCATAAATGTTATAATGCGCAGGTAATCAATAAAAGTAAACACAGTTACCGAAAGTATCAGTGCCAGAACAAATGCATCAATAGCACCCAAAAAGAGTTGCCGCCCTTGTGGGTAATAACCTAAAATTATCAGGCCCCATCCAATGCTCAATTGTACCATGAGCAGAAGAAAGACCAACCTGCCCAAATTTCGTTTTTCGGCGGCATGTGCAACCCTATCGCGGTAAATTTGATATATTGGAACCAGTATCAAAATAGATAAACTATAAATAATACGGCCAGCAAAAGTGGGGGAAGTAAAAAAATTGACCAAAGTTAGCAGGATCAACACTATTAGAATTGTATAAAAAGGCAACCTCGAAAGGTAGCTGTGCTCTTTAATGTAAATGATGCTTACGCAAATGGTGAGCGAAATAAAAACAAAGTCGAGAAAAGCATAAGGCGCATGGGTAAAAATTAGTGGCGCCGCTGCAAGCCCCATAATTACCGAGGCCAGTGTTGGGTATTTTTGAAGATATTTTTGCGAATGTACCCCCGTAAGCTTGTTAGTTTTGTTTCTGCGGTAAAAATGTACCGGCAACAAGGCTATGATGAAAAGCACAACCCTATACAAAATAAGGCGGGTAACATTATGCTCCAGGAAAAATAGCACAGCTTCGTAGGTTTGCCTTATGGTTTCCTTTATGGTTTCAAAAAAACTGTGAGGATAATCCTTAACGCCCGATTTCCAAATGGGTGGAAGCGTGGGCTTTAGATAATTGACATCAATAGCGTGTAAAAGCGACTGTACATAACGGCTCGATTCCTGAAGGCGCAAACCTGTTGTGTTGATAGAATTTTCAATCCGTACCAGTGTCATTAAGCGCGTGGTAAAATAGTTATTTGTTTGTTTTATATTCGAGTCCAGCAACTGGATTTCGGACTTATATATTGAAATTATGGCGGAATCGGCATGTGTATAAAAATAGTCGATCTCTTGCTGTACCTTTAATGTATTGCTGATTTCCCTAAGCAAATAATTGTTGTTTTGAGCCACCTTTTTCTGCAACCGCTGCAATTCAATTATCTCTGCCATAAGCTCGTTCTTTAAATCGCTTACATGCCTCAGCCGCAGCACAAGCGAATTATAATCCAGGTTTCGCCGTATCATACCATTGGAATTGTCAATCTTCTGCAGCCTGTTTATGATTTCTGTAGTATCCAAGCTGGTTGGGTGTACGGTAGAGGAGGCATTCAGTTTATTGATATTGCCCTGTATCCACGAAGAGGGGTTTTTCAATAAAAATTGCACCATTTGTTTATCGAAAAGGCTGTCGGGTTGCTTTTCGGCAAAATCAGGTTTTTGTTGGGCAAAAGTTGTTGCCTGATTACTAAATGCAAACACTGCAAAAAGGACAGTAACTGCAAGCCGTATTTTTCTGATAGATGGAACCATGGCTTTTTTATTTGCTTACTTATTTCAATAACTTTTGTATTGGTGTAGGCGCCAGCGTTTTAACTGCATCTGTTTCGCGTTTTAGTATTTTAGGGGCATTGAACCTATACCCAACAAAAACCTGAAAATAAGTCCGCTTTGCTTTATCCTGAACCGAAGTATTTCCTTGTTTATGCGTCGATTGAACCATTGAAAGTTCAGCCCCGGTAAAAATCCTCCGGGTATTATATCCAATTCCCAGTTTTTCGTGCATCCTGAACACAGGATCGTTCATTTTTGTGGTAACGTCTTCCTCCTGCAATCGCGTAAGCAGTTTGGTGTGCTGTAACCCAAAGCCAGGAATTAATCCGGCAGAAATGTAAAATTTTGATTTCAAGACCAACGTGTACATATACCCAATTGACCCTACCAAATCGAGGTTGTACGATTTTTGACTTGTCGTTTGTGCGGTATCTTTACTTTTGTTATCAATTTCAAAATAATCGTAAGTTACGAAAGGCATAAAACTCCCACAGCTTTTCAATTGTATTTCTGTTTTGCTGCTGATTGATTTAAGCGAAAAATTTTCGTTGAATTTATACCCGGTCGATCCCCTGAGCAAGGCAACTTTTAAATCAGGGAATTGGATATATGGGTCTTCACCCTTTGTCCAGTCAGATATAGGGGGATAATCAGCAGTATTATGAAGATAAAAGCCTGTAACAAAGCCAAAATTTAACTCCTGCATCAAGTGTTTGGTCATAATATTAAGTCCGAAGGAAAGTGTTCTGGTTTTCCCTTGCAAATCGTTATCGTTATTACCAGGAATAAACTTGGGTTTAAATCCAATGCCTAATGAAATAAACTTGTAACTAAATGATATTTTGGTCGATAATGTAATGTTGGGGCGGATATCGTAATAGAAATCACTGCCTTTTACTTCAAATTGTTCAAATTCGCTGTTTACATTTAGTTTGATATTAACAATAGTATCAACCTTAGCTATGTAATCGGCCGTTTTATAGTACGAAGTGCTTATTTCGGAAACTACCTGCGAAAAACTTACAAGCGGAAAACCGGAAATCAGGATAAGAACAGCCGTTTCTAAACTAAGAAACATCAATAGAAGTCTCCGGAATTTCTTCAGAAACATATTTTCTTTGTACATAACCAGACCTTTTTAATTTGAAAATGTTTGTTTTTCGTGAAATATAGCATTCAGTTCAACACTTCTGAGCTGACTGTAAAGAATGGTTTTACTTGCTTTTCGGATTTAAGGGTTAAATGTAAAGCCTTTCTGTAATATGGCAAAGATTTTTTTTGTGGGTTAGCAAGTGAGATGTAATTTATAAGTGAATACTAATCACTGAGTCCACTCCGAAAACCCTAAAAAAAGAAAACCACGGAGGCACAGAGGATAAAGAGGCACACAGAGATTTGTTAATCAGCACTATAAGCTTTGTGAACTTAGCGAAGCGATATCACGAATTCCTTTAAAAACAAGCAATTATGAGTAAACTTAAAGATTTAGTGCCTTAGTGGCGAAAAAAGACTTTTCGGAGAGGACTCAATCATTAAAAATTTCAATTTCGAACACCGATATCTTACAATGATATTAAAATTGATTGAAAGGTATTAGATTAAAAAAGGCTATCCATAAAAGTCAGATAGCCTTTTTTAAGTAGCTTAAGGGCCTATTTTTTCCCTTTCCCAAAAACAACTCCTACTGTAAAATATAGGCCTGCATTATTAGCATCAGGTGCCGCTTCGCCTGCAAAGGTTTTTGTGAGGCCATACGCATAGCCAAGATCTGCAGTTAAGAAAAGAATATCAGCACCTACTCCGCCTTGAAGGAAGAATGTGCCATTTGTAAAATCATCCTTCAAATCGGTTCCCGATTTCTTTTCTTTTGCGCTCAAAAGGAAATCGTAAGCAGGTCCGAAATTAGCCCTGATTTTAAATTGACCTCCATCGATTAGATTATACGCTAAAAGTGCTTTTAGTTTAAGGCTTTTATACGATAAGTCTCCAGAGGTGGATGTCCCATTTGTGTTTTCATAAGCGGTTATAGAGTTAACATAAAAAACTCCCGGCTGAAATTGGAATCTTTCCCCGAACCTAAAATCAGCCCCTAACATAGCACCCACTTTACCGTCGTAAGTTACTCCTGTTGGTGGATTTTTGATGCTCATAAAAGACATCCCAATCTGTGGGTTAAATTGCACTTGTGCAAACAATTGCCCCGCTGCGAAAGCAATAACTGCTAATGTGAAAAGTTTTTTCATAATGTAATTGGTTTTATTTTGCTCCTACTCTGTTTAAGGCTTTTCGGATACCGCCTTTTAAAAGTTTACATTGTGTTATTAACAGTTAATCTGATAATTATGTTAATTTAAGGAGTTGATTTTAATAGTATTTTTATCACTAAACCCACAATTTGTCTCTATGCAATGATTGATAGCTTCGGCTTTGCAAAGGAAAAAGCAGGTGGTAAATGGGATTTAGTTCATTGATGTTGTTCAATTCAAAAGGGTTAAGAGTTATTTTATCATCACAAGTTGGAAAGATGCCTCTTCGGCTATCAGTTTATACTTTATCACGCGGGTTGTTGGTTTCGGGGTTTTTACAGGGAAACTTCTTATCAGGAACTTGTCTTTTATTTCATAGATATCATGCCCTTCGTATCCCTCAAAATTAGTACCAATTTTCAGGTCGGGCTCTGTAAGCTCAGGAAAGTTGATTTTCGTTAGTGATTTGTCGTTGGTGGAGGCTATTCCAATCACATTTCCGTAACTGCCCGATCCTGCAGAAAGAGTAATAATGTAAATTTCATCGAAGCCGTTATTATCGAGATCGGCCAACAATACTTTATTAATTGGGTCCATATCATTAAATTGCAGAACGGAACCTACATTGTTTTTAAAAGCAACGCTGATGTTGCTAAGGCTGGCTCCTTGTGTATGGTTTTCTGTAACTACTATGATTTTTCCGGTTTTGGTTTTGTACTCTTTGCTTGTGGCACTCAAAACCGAATATCCATTCAAAAGGGCAATGACTATGGCACAACTGACAATATAAACTGCTTTTTTCATACGTTATTAGATTAGAATGTGTTATGAATAAGTAACAAATTTAATAATTTATGACAGTAAGTTTAAAAAGTTATTTTATTTTAAGGGATACAAATAGTAAACAGGCTTATAAAAACAATGTTTGAGGTAAGAAAAAGCAATTACTTTTGAAATCGGAAATCGATTCGTTTATATTTAGCTCTTTCGATATGCCTTCAAAAAAAGGTTTAGTATGTTTTCTGTATCCTTGGCTCATGCTTTTTTGCATGCTTAACCTACTGTTGTAAAGGCGAAGTCTATATTGATAAAAACACAAGTCATATCGAAAAAATCAAATTCTTCAACGAGGGTAACCTAAAATATAAAATCTTTAAAATCACAAAACTTGATATGCTTCAAATCCTGAAGTTTATGCCCGAAACCTCAACTTATATTATTGAAAAAGAAGTGCTTGAAATGGATATCAAGTATTTTGGTATGATTGCAAAAGCGGTTGAAACAAACGAATACACAAACCATGTGCGTTTAAAATAAACTACATTGGATTAAATATTTTGATTTTCATGAAATTAGCATGAATGCAATTCGGCTACTCTTAATGATGAATTTGGTAGAATTAAAATATGCTTCTACAGCTAATGTTTTTCTCGAAGATTGCACTAAATTTAAACCCCAACACACGGATTACAACTATGAACATTTTAGTTTAAAAACAGTTTAGTTTTCCCCGACCATAAACAAGATGTTAAAAAGTTATTTCAGGTTTTGCCCAATAAACGGAATTTGTCTTAATTTTGACCCAAACCTGCTTCAACAGTGCAAATTATTACCCCCTTAATCATGAAAATAAAATCGAAATCAATAATCAACATACTAGTTGCATTAAGCATCTTGTTTCCAATCATTTTGTTTGGTCAAAATGCCCCTGTTACAACCGCTGGTTCAGCCACTTCGTGCCCGGGTGGAACTATTACAATACCAATTACAGTAAACGGGTTCTCGCAAATATCGGCTGTTTCGCTCCGGTTAGATTTTGATACCACCATGCTCCAATATACTGGTTTTACCAACCTTAACCCAACCTTGCCCGGCTGTATGCTCAATGTGATATCCGTATCCGGCACCCAAAAAAAAATATTGGTGGTTTGGTCGCAACTTGCCGCCCTAAACCTTGCCGACGGCAGTAAAATTGTGGACCTGAATTTTGTTTTGCTCGGAGGCTTGCCTACACTCTTGTTTAACAATACCTCCAACAGTGGTGGCGATTGCGAGTATGCAAATGCAAGTGGCAATGCGTTGAACGATATTCCAACCTCCACCTATTACATTGATGCAGCAATAACAAACTTAGGCCCTGCCCAGGCCGACACTATTACTGGCTTGGCATCAATATGCCTTGGTCAGCAAGGCGTTCCATATTCGGTTGCAACAATTGCCAATGCAACAAGTTACGCTTGGTTTTATTCAGGCACAGGAGCAACAATAAATAATGGAAGCACTAACAATATTTCAGTCGATTTTGCCCCCAATGCTACCTTAGGCAATTTAACCGTTCGTGGTATTAACAGTTGCGGCAACGGCCCACTATCGCCCGATTTCCCAATTTCAACCGCAATTGTTCCTGTTTTGGGATCAATTACAGGGCCGGCATTGGTTTGTCAAGGGCAAAATTCAGTTCAATATTCTGTACCAACATCACCCGAAGCAGCGAGCTATACCTGGTCTTATACGGGTTCCGGTGCAACTATCAACACCGACACCAACACAGTTTCGGTTAACTTTTCTACAACCACCACATCCGGCGAGCTAACTGCCACAGGGGTAAATATTTGTGGAATTGGTGGCACACCAACCATTTACCCAATAACCGTAAATCCACTTCCATCCGCAGCCGGCACAATTTCCGGTCCTGGCTCGGTTTGTCAAGGGCAAAACTCTGTTGCATTTTCGGTTGCGCCTGTATCTAATGCTACAAGTTATACATGGAATTATTCCGGCACCGGCGTTACAATCAGCAATGGAAACACCAACAGTGTTACCTTGCAGTTTGCTGCCAATGCTTCCTCCGGTAACCTAAGTGTTGTTGGGATAAACTATTGTGGTACCGGCGCCCCATCCACAAATTTCCCAATAACCGTAAATGTTTTGCCAGTTGCCGATGCAGGCCCAAATCAAAGTATTGGTTATGGTGCTTCCACAGTTTTAAATGGTTCGGCTACTGGTGGTTCGGGCAATTATTACTGGCAATGGGAACCCTCGGCTTTGCTTGGCAACCCGAATGTTCAAAATCCGGTTACTCTAAACCTTACAAACACAGTTCAGTTTAACTTAACCGTGGGCGATGCGTTTACAGGCTGTTCTGCCTCCGATTTTGTAATTGTAACTATTACAGGTGGGCCATTGTTTGTTATTGCCACTGCATCCCCTACCGCCACTTGTGCTGGCGAAACGGTTCAACTTCAGGCACTTGTTGGAGGCGGCACAGGCAATTACACGTATTCATGGACTTCGCAACCGCAGGGCTTTTCATCCAACCTCCAAAACCCTACCGACAATCCTTTAATATCAACCCAATACACCGTTATAGTTAACGATGGCAATGCAACCCTTAGCGATGTTGCTGGTGTTACGGTTAACCCGCTTCCACCGCTTGCAACTACACCCATAGGCCCCGATTATGTTGATTTGAGGATAGTTGTCAACAGCATTTATACAACTGCAAATCAGCAATATGCCGATACATATATATGGGAACTTAACCCAACATCTGCAGGAAATATTTCGGGCAACGGAACCACAGGCACCGTACTTTGGAACCCTAATTATTTGGGCACGGCAAAAATAAAAGTGGCAACTGTAAATTCGTGTGGCCAATCGGTATTTTCCGCCGAAAAGCAAACATTTGTTGACAATACAACCGATTTGATTGAAAACAAAAAAGATGCTTTGTCCATTTACCCAAATCCAAACAACGGTAGTTTTATGGTACAAACCACATTGGATGTGCTTAGGTTGATAATATATGATGTTTCAGGAAAGGCAGTGTTTAACTCCGAAGTGTTAAATAATATCAAGCATTTTGATTTAAACCTTGCAAACGGACTGTATCTGATTCAAATATTTACCAAAGATGGGGAAATAACCAGGAAAATGGCTGTAAAATAATATTAATCGAAAGCGTGTAACTAATTCACCCAATTGCGATAATGGTTATGCTTCCAGTTTAATTTAGGAATAAAAATGTTTTGCTTGGTAGTCGGCATGTTGAACCTAACCAAAAAAAAACAATTTCTTGATTACAAATACTGGTTCTGATGGCAATTAACTTGATTTGGTGACAATTAACTTGATTTGATTTGGTTTTCTTAAATGAGAAGAAAAATATTTTTGCTGGCATGTCGGCCTCCTGGCTTCTAAAATCCTAAAAGTCTAAAAGCCTAAAAGCCTAAAAGTCTAAAAGCCTAAAATCCGATCCAATTCGTAGTAGAACCATTTTATTAAATTAGTTCATCACTATTTGATGTTTTGGATAATTAATTATCTTTACTGCAAAAAATCATAAACTGTATGAGAACAAAACTAACTATTTCACTTTTTGTCGTTTTAATGGCATTTAATACGGGTTTTGCCCAATCGGGGAGGTCAAAACCTCCAAAAATGGTAAAAGTTGAAGGTGGCTCATTTATGATGGGCAGCAATCAAATTGATAACGATGAAAAACCAGCACATAAGGTAAGCCTTGATGATTTCTATATCGGTAAATACGAGGTTACATTTTCCGAGTTTGTCCGTTTTATGCGGGCCACCGGATACGTCGTAGAATCTGGTCTCCCAGATTCGGTGAGGTTAAAAAAGGGTTATGCACCAAGAAACTATGTTGAACCATTGCAGGAAGTTAAAGCATCGGATTCAATGAAGCCGGTTGGCAACATTAACTGGTTTGATGCTCAAGCCTATATAAAATGGCTGAATACCGAAACCGGGAAAAATTACCGCCTTCCCACCGAAGCCGAATGGGAATATGCAGCCAGAGGTGGCAATAAAAGCAAGGGATACTATTACGTAGGTGGCGATAACCTGGAAAAGACAGCATGGTATTTAGATAATGCCCAAAGTAGAAGGCGTACTGTTGGTGGAAAAATGCCTAATGAGCTTGGGATTTATGATATGGCAGGAAATACCCGCGAATGGTGTTCGGACTGGTATGGCGAATTTTATTATTCGGCAAGTCCCGAAAATAACCCTAAAGGCCCTGATGTTGGGAATAAACGTGTGTTGCGTGGAGGCTCTTATGCAAGCGATAAAAACAGGATGAGGGTAACTTTCCGCAATTACGATTTCCCTTACGACTGCCATAACGATTACGGATTCAGGCTTGCACTTTCGGGCGAACCAAAACCTAAAGCCCAAACAATTCCAATTTCCACCCCGCCCTCCAACTTATTGAATGATCTCGATACAAAAGGGTTTGTTGATATTTACGGTATTTACTTCGATACAGGCAAAGCAATTGTTAAACCCGAAGGTTACCCTGTGGTTGATCAGATTGCAGCTTACCTGAAAGAAAACCCTAAAACCAGAATAGTAGTGGAGGGACACACAGATAGTTCAGGTAGTGCGGAGAAAAACCAGGTTTTATCCGAAAACAGGGCAAAAAGCATAAAATCTGAATTGGTAAAACGTGGAATTGATGAAACCCGCCTCGAAACTAAAGGATATGGATCCTCAAAACCCATTGGCGACAATAATACAAAGGCTGGGAAGACCCAGAACCGCAGGGTAACGATTACCAAATTGTAAAAAAACGGAATAATTTTCCATACTATTAAAATGAGGAGTTTTCAGCTCCTCATTTTTTTTTGTACTGGAATGTAAAGTTGTGAATTCGGTTGTCAATAATCAACCGGAATATCCGGAATTGGCGGAACTTCATGAATCTTCAGGCCTTTTTCATATTTGCGTTCCTGTTTTTTATTTGTTCGAACACCGGCATTGGTAAAAACTCCCCCAATTACAATTTTAACCCAATAATTCACGAAGCCCTTTTCACGATCGCGTTCAGCATAAACCATGCCTGTGCCACGTTTGTTTTTTGTATGAACAATACGGTTGGCGAAGAAACTGATCGACTTGGTAACTAAAGTTTTATTGGAGGAATCCCCTTTATTCAGAACCACAGCATTCAGGTCGTCGTAATACATTTTCATTACCCCAAATGCAACGTATTTCCTACCAATAACGCTCATGCGGATAGTATCCAGGTTTCCACTTTTCAACTCAGCAGAGGCAAAAGGGAGAAGCATGGGATTTAACGAAGTAAGGTTAACAGAATTTACAATCAGTTTAAGGTTAAACCCCGAAAGGCTGTCGGAATAGGATTGTTTGTATTTCACGCGCAAATCAACCGTATCAAGCAGTCGGGAGTAAATATTGAAACGTAAGCTATCGGGTGGCTTCGGGTCAAATGTTTTTACCCCTGCAACCGCACCCTTTAGTTTTGTGAACCCAACTTTACCATATTGCTGTGTGCGGTCGTTAAATTCCTCGTAATCAATACGCCCACTTTTTAGCAAAACCGAGTCAACCTGAATTTTGGGTTTTATGTTAAGCAACATATTTGTAAGCATGGGTTTCTCGATTCCCGACTGAAAAGGAAGCCGCTTATCCTTGTATGCCCGAAAATGTAGGCCATTTACAGTAACTTTTTTTGGATGCAGGATTGTATCATTCAGCAAATCGCCAAAATCAATATCTTTCACATTTATCAGCCCTGTATTTACCTGAATATAAGTTGTTTGAAAAACCTTGGTCTTCATAAATGAATCCCTATCCAATACAGGCGCAAATATCAGGCTATCAATTAAAAGGTTATTTTTCTGATTGCTGAACGACAGGTTGTAAACAGCAAGTTTTGTTTTATCATTTTCCAGCTTCAAGGTTCCATTGCTAATACTTAATGTCTTGTTGTAATCGACAAATCCTCCAGGCGTTTTTAGAAGGGAATCATCCAAACGCAGGTTCTCGATATTGAAACTACTGAGCGAAATGGTTTGTTTTACGCTGTCGTTACTAAGCGTATTCACCTGCAAACCAGATAAACTCAGTTTGTTAAGATCAAATGACCACTTGCTTTTCTGTTTTCCGTCTGCTGGCTTAAATATAAGTGCGGATCCTTTCAAGTTAATCATCTCCTTTCCTGTAGGCGACAAGCGGAATTTATCCGAAAAAAATTGTGGCTGAGCGACAGCAAGGTTTATTCCGTCAACTTTTATCTCACCGTTTTCAGTATTTATCCCCAACAAATCAAGCTTTGATGTGCCTGTGTTAAATTGCATTTTAGGCTGAACTGCCGATGGCAGATTTAAAAGCACAGGTTCAGAAATGGTAATCCTTCCGATTGCGATTTGTGGGAGAACTGACTTTTTATCTTTCTTTTGTGTTGAATCCTGACGCATGCCTTCCTGCCGCGAAAAGGAGAAAACAGGTTTGCTGAGTTCAATAAAGTCAGCTTTAATATTTCCGTTCAGTGTGCTTTGTAAATCAACCGAAAATGAAAGTGTAGGAATTTTAATGTTTGCTGTTTCTCCATTTATTGGCAACCTCACTTCCACATTATTCAATTTAGAAAGCTGTTTGTCAGCAATATGAAACATCCCGATATTTCCTTTTGTATTTTCTTGCTGGTTGAGCGATACAAATTGGCCATCGATATACAATCCCGTGATGACAGGCTTCGCCCCTTCTTTCAGGACGATTTCACCGGTCGATATTTTTTCGAGCTGTGTTGAGGCTTCAAAACGGTCATTTTTTACTTCCAACTTGGTTGAGCCACCCGAAATTTTGTGAATGTTTAATTTATAACCAATTGCAGTTGAATTATTTTGGGGTTTTGGGTTGTTTGCGGCCTTCATTTGCATACTGATATTTGCCTTCTCCCATGAAATCTCGTCCATCACCATCGAATCCATGGATGAAAGAGAAAGCCCACTCAACTTAAAATTGTTTATTGAAACTGTTTGCCCTGCATTTGGATTTTTTAAGCCAATTTGTCCGAATTTCAGGGTACTGTTCCGTTTCGAAAAACTTCCGTTGGTTAGCATCACGCCAGTACCATTATTTTTAAAATTACCATTAATGAAAGCCAGTGAATCAAGTGCATCAATCAGGCGAAATTCGTTACCGGCTGATAATAACCGTTCCACATTAATACCCACATAACATCTGGATATATCAACTTTCGGTCCTTCGAGCACATCAATTTTCACATTTCCATCCTCGAAGAACAAGTACCCAATCTTAATTTTATCCCTTATTTTTTCGAGGGCTTGAAATGGGTTTGCTTTTGCCTTTTTCCCTGTTTTCGTATCAGGTTCTGGCAAAACCATATTTACGTCGGGCTTGATTAATGATGCATGTCCTGCAACAATACGGTGTTCGTAAAGCAAGGCGGGCCAGTCAATGTTATCGAGTTCAAAAACTTCCATTTTAATATTCCTTTTCGCCATTTCACGGTTCTTTCGGGTTGGAAGCAACCTGAAATCGTTGAGCCTTATTTTATTGTCGCGTATAATTATATTGTTGAATTGCACCATATACAAGCTGTCTGCCGAATACCCTGTATAATCGCGGATATCAAATATAACTTCCTTTACCTGAAGCGGCATGTCGGCAGTATCGTTTACCACTAATCCGGCAATACTAAAATTGCTGTGCTCCGTGTTATACACATTTGGCTTACCATGCTTTATACTTTGAATATTCACCGATGCATTTCTAACTGCAAGCAAACCTATGTCAAGGTTCCCCAACATGCTGTTGATCAATCTATTTACCGAATCCTTTTCAATAACCACTTTGCTTAAAAGTGCAGTTTTTTGGGGTTTTTCTTTCAATTGCAGTTTTAACCGAACAGTAGGATTAATGCAAAGTGCAGAATCCAATTTGATAATACTCCTATTAGCCAGCAAGTTAAAATCAAGGTTGGATATACGCACCGAATCAATAAAAACACTGAACTCGTTGGCCGATGTATCATTGGACTTGCCATAAACATAGCAGCTATCGAGTTTTATGGTCTTGCTGTGTGTACTTAACCTAAGCTGTTTAAATGATATGCTGTGGTTTCCATCGGCAGTGGTTATGTTTTGGTTAAAAACCTCCAACAATATCCTGTCGGCAAACAAAAATTTATCGTTACCCTGTCTTTGCTCTTTCGATACTCCCTGTATGGTGAGGTTAAGGTTCGAAATTTCCAGAGGTTTATTAGTTATCCCAGTACGGTCGTAAACCCTGAACTTTGCATTTCCTACATGAAGATAATTAAGGTTCATTATTTTCAGCACCTTTTCCATCGACTGATACACAGTATTCATTTCATTAGGTAACGAAAACTGCCTATGTGGACCTTCCTTGTATTTTATAACCTCAATTAACGGAGATTGAACAAGGACTGAATCAACAATTAAATGACCCTTTGTGAGAAAGGAAAATAATGATTGTACCCTGAACGAAATAAGGTCAGCTTGTACATGATAGCCACTGTTTGTATTTGTACTATCAGCGGAACGAAGCTCCGGTTTGTGAAATTCGAATGTTAAATCCAACAAGTCAAATTTTACTTTCCCAACTTTGAAAATAAGTTTACCGTTGCTCTCACTTGCAACAAGCCGCTGTATGCTGTTTTCGGCACGAAGAACAAGAAAATAATACGAAACAAATGCAATGCATGCAATTAGTAGAAAAACCAGACCAAGAATAAATATCTTTTTGCGGCTCATGAAAATCGAATTAGAACTACTTCAGATTCATTTATTTTTTTTATATCAAAGATACATTATTTTTCCGCTAAATAACATTGATGCCTGCAAAAGGCTACATTTTTTTTGATGTGCTTGCTTATTACTTGACAGAAAAGTGATCAGAGTTTACTTCTTGATTGGGATTTTTGATTTGAATACATTCTGTTTCTCTTACTTTTTGCTGATCAGAAAGTAACGATAAATCAAGGTTTCATGAAAATTACTCATTGCATACTTATTTTTAAGAGTAATCGTGAGAGAAGTTCAATTCGTTTCTTCTATGTTTTTATCGCTGATGTTTACACGTAGAAATAGAAATCTATCATGGATTGTCAAGCTATTTAACTGATAAATAGAGCTTTGTGATAATTTGGGTACTAGTTGCAATTCTTCAATTTGTGGTTAAACCCTTCCTTTTGAAGGGTAATTATTTCAAAGCGTATTTTTTTTATTTTTCTTTAAATTTAGTATTCATTCAATGAAAGAGAATTTTATCTTTGTTATCCTATTTTTATCACTCAAAAAGAAAACATCATGGCTGATTTATCGATCCAGTACCTTGGAATGAAGTTGAAAAACCCTGTGATTATTGGCAGTTCGGGAATGACTGGTACTCTGGCCGGCGTTAAGCACGCTGCCGAAAGTGGTGCAAGCGCTGTAGTATTAAAATCTATTTTCGAGGAGCAAATCCTACACGAAATGGATAACTACTTGTCTGATACTGAAAAAAATAACGAAAATTCATTTCAAAAAGGGTACCAGTCGGTACTTAACGAACGTGAATATGATTACGAGTTGGCATATTCGTACCTTAAAGACCATGCAAAAAATCTTACGTTAGGCAAATATTTATCCTTTGTTGAGCAAGCCAAGAAAAGTGTGGATATACCGGTTATTGCAAGCATAAATTGCACAACTGCTTACGATTGGCACTATTTTGCACGAAAAATTGAGGAGGCAGGTGCCGATGCCCTTGAGTTGAACGTTTATGTGCTTCCCTCTAATACACAGAAAAAATCAGCCGAAAACGAAAAAGTATATTTCGATATAGTTGAAGCAGTGTTAAAACAAGTAACTATCCCTGTTTCATTAAAAATTGGGTACTATTTTTCGGGCCTTGCTACAACAGCCATTGAACTTTCGAAAACAGGTATTGGTGGGCTTGTGCTTTTTAACAGGCCTTTTCATCCCGATATTGATATAGAGACCCTGGAGGTAAATTCAAAATTCTTGCTGAGCGATCCGTCAGAGTATTCGCATGTTTTGCGTTGGATTGCATTATTATCAGGTAGGGTTGGCTGTTCCCTTGTAGCTACTACCGGAGTACATACCGCCGAGACTGCAATAAAACAAATTCTGGCCGGCGCATCAGCCGTTGAAGTTGTTTCGGCCATGTATAAGCATGGTTATCCGGTAATTGAAGAAATAATTTCGGGAATCGAACAATGGATGGATGCCAAAGGCTATACAAATGTTGAAGATTTCAGGGGTAAAATGAATCAGCAAAACATTAGCAACCCGGCAGAGTTCGAAAGGGTACAGTTTATGCGCTTATATTCCGAAATCGTATAAAACAGACACCTAAAAATCAATTTTCAGGTTTCTTCAACAGAGTAATGCCTGTTTGACTATTGCCATTAATCAATTGTCTTGCTTAATGGCAATTTGTTTTTGTAGTGAATGTAAAAGAAGCAGTATTTCAATTTTTATACCTACCCTAAAACCTGATTTTTAATTCTGGTAATATTTGAGCGGATAATTCCACCCTTTACGAACATTTTCCCTGAGGCAAAACTAAATAATAATTCATATTATTCTGTAGCTTCCTTCAGCCTTTCAGCATTTTCGGCCAATTGCAACGAATCAATAAAATCCTGGATTTCACCATCCATAAATACCGGTAAGTTGTACATAGTCAAACCAATACGATGATCGGTTACACGGCTTTGCGGGTAGTTATAGGTGCGTATCTTAGCCGAACGGTCGCCAGACGAAACCATGGTTTTGCGCTTTTTCGAGATTTCGTCCAAGTATTTTTGGTATTCCATTTCAAAAATGCGGGTCCGAAGCACCGTCATGGCTTTTTCGAAATTCTTCATCTGCGATTTTTCATCCTGAATGGCGACCACAATACCGGTTGGTGCATGGGTTAGTCGAACCGCCGAATAAGTTGTGTTTACGCTTTGTCCACCAGGACCTGACGAACAATAGGTATCTTTACGGATATCGCTGGGTTTTATATCCACATCAAATTCATCGGCTTCGGGCAAAATGGCAACCGAAGCTGCCGAAGTATGTATGCGGCCTTGGGTTTCGGTGTCGGGAACACGTTGTACGCGGTGAACGCCCGATTCGTATTTCAGCAAACCATAAACACCATCGCCTTTAACTTCAAAAATCACTTCCTTGAAACCGCCCATGGTTCCTTCGGTCATGCTTACTGGTTCTATTTTCCAGTTTTTGCGTTCGCAATAACGGATATACATTCGGTAAAGGTCGCCGGCAAAAATGCTTGCCTCGTCGCCGCCACTACCAGCACGTATTTCGACAACGGCATTTTTTACATCCTGGGGGTCGGATGGGATAAGCATAAGTCGGATTTCTTCTTCCAATTTGGCGCGCTGTTCCGTTAACGATTCAATTTCTTCTCGTGCAAATGAGCGCATTTCTTCGTCTTTCTCCTCTTCGAGCATAATGCGACCGGCTTCTATGCCTTCCACAATATTCTTGAACTTCTTATACCCTTCAATTATGGGCTGAAGTTCTTTGTAATCTTTGCTAAGTTTAATGTATGCTTTCATGTCCTGCATCACGTCAGGATCATTGATTTGTTTCTCTATTCCAAGGTAACGCTCGTTTATGGCTGACAGCTTATCTAACATGTTTTTCGTTAATTTTTGAAGCTGCAAAGGTACAGGAAATGAGGATTGGTTTTCACTTTGTGATGTCCGATTTTATATGTCTGGTTTTGAGGATTTAAAATCATGATTTTGTGTGTGAGTCCGCTCTGAAAACCCTATAAAAATTATTTGTAAACCCTAATTAGTTTAACCCCATGTGCTGGAATTGTTGCCGAAAACTTTTGATCCGATTTCCCTTCGTCCGCTTGTGACCATAAATCCCTTACGGTATTAATGCCGGATAATCCTAGTTCTTTCCATGTTACGGTCAAGGATGCCGCGAACAAACTGCGGTTAAACAATCCAACTGCTTTGGAGCCGTCTTCAAGTTCCTTCGACCATATTTCCAGTCCATCGTATTGTGCAATTCGGGAGGCCTGTTTGCCAAGAACATCTTGGTTTACATCCAAAACTTCGTCGTTGGATAGCAAACTATAGGTAAATTCATCCATTTGGGTCATGTCGCAGCCAATAAGCAAAGGAGAGGCCAACAAAGCCCAAAGTGAAATATGCGTGTATTGTTCGTTTGGCGAAAGCCGTGTGGAATGTAATTGAGGCCCCCAACCCACTTTACCGACTACCAACATATCAGGATCGTTCCAATGGCCGGGGCCGGCAAAAGCCTCATGCCCAGCTTGTCCAAACCCAATGGATTCCACACTCGACCAATCATCGGTAATGTCGCCGGTGGTCCGCCAGCAATTTCCACCTACTTCGGCGCCCCATTCCCATACATCACCCATTCCATATTGGCAAAGGCTGTAAACAATGTCGCGGTTGGCTTTTTTCAGTGCATTTTGCATTACCGAATACGGTTTTTTGAGTTCGGGCAAACTGTGGTCTTTGGCAATCCGTTCATAATCGCACCAATCGTATTTTAAATAGTCGAAACCCCAATCTGCAAACCGTTGTGCATCTTTTTCCTCAAACTGGTAACAAGCTGTGTAACCGGCGCAGGTTTTTGGTCCGGGGCCGGAATATGTCCCAATTTTTAAACCTAAACTATGTACATAATCTGCCAAACCTTTCATGTCGGGAAATTTTTTATTGGTGTTCATATTCCCCTGTGTATCACGTATTTTGCCACCTACAATAGAATCATCGCTTTCGGTTTTTACCATCCAGCAATCATCAATATTGATATAACTCCAGCCATGGTCAGCCAATCCGCTCTTAACCATGGCGTCTGCAGCAGCCTTCACTTTTTTCTCGTCAACATCGCATGCAAAGCAGTTCCAACTGTTCCAGCCTAATGGAGGGGTGAGTGCAATCTGGTCACCACAAACAATAGTGAGTTTCCGGCTGTCTTTGCCTAACTTATTTGTAGCCGTGAGGCTGACTTCGTATTTCCCAGCTTTTTTAATTTTACCTGTGATGATTCCGGTTTTCATATCCAAACTAAGCCCTGATGGCAAACCTTTTGCCGAAAAAGTTATTGGACGCTCTCCAGTTGCCGGAATGCGAAAAAGAAAATCGTTTCCGGGACGGGACCCATAAATTTTTGGGCCGTTTATATGCGGAGTTAATGGGGCTTTTGGGGTGAGGATTATTGCGGTTTCCAGTGGTTTGTTAATGGCAACCGGACTAATGTTTTTTACCAGGAAATAAGAATCAGCCCAATCAGTATGGTCATAATTTGGGCCATCGGCAGTTGTCTCGGTACACAAAATCAAGGTGTCAATGTTTGCCATGCTGATATCAACAATTTCTGTCGTACCACCTGATTTTAGGATCCCACTTTGCCATAGCAAATTGTTGTTGCTGAACACTTTAAAAACGGCTGAACCTGTCGAAGATTTCTCTTCATCGTTAATACCAACCACAGCATGGAACCTTGCCGAACCACCGTTTAATTTCAGGTAAAGGATGCTCGAAGCATGTGTCCCAAAGCCTTTTTTATAGGTTTGTCCATTGAGGATTATGGGATTTCCCATGCACGAAACATCTTTTCCGGGTTTACCCCAACCGATAGTAGCCTTCGAAATATCGAGAGATGAAAGCCAAACCGTATCGTAGGTTTGTGATTTTAGCAAATTTGTGCCCAAAAAGAGCATGAGGATGCCCAGAAGTTTAAATAGCTTCATATCAATGTTTTATTACGATTTTTTTGTTTATTGACTTTTTATTGCCCATGAGTTGAAGAAAATATATCCCATCCGCAAAAGTAGAAACATTGATTGGGAAACTTTCATTTTCAAATAAATTGATTTGTTGTTTTATTAGGGTCATTCCTGTGGAACTTAAAAGTGAAACGCTAAGACCCTCATTTTGGATAAATGATTTGATAAATAGTTGGCCATCAACTGGATTTGGATAAACTTGAAATTCGGTATCTGCCGCTTTATCCGGACTTATTCCAAAAGTGGTGTTACTAACAATGTTGGAGGTTGAATTCCGGTTGCCTTGGCTGCCACAAATTTCGTTGTTCACTGCCTCAACCATATATTCTACATGGTTTCCGGAGTTGGAATAGTCGGTAAATGAAGTAATATTGCCCGAAACCGTTGCCAGCAATCCCATATTGTCTGTATCGATCCATTTGTAAATGTTGTAGGATTCAACATTGTACCCTTCGTAAGGCGACCAAATCAGGTTCCATTCGGCATCAATCCCCTGGCTGATATTCAGATGGATTGTCTGGTGCGCAATGCTTAACGGATACTCAAGTTCCTCGAAATCAATATATCCAAGACAATACCTGTAGGCTTGCTGGCCTGGCAAAGCGGTAGAATCGTTAAAAGCAGCAAATTCATTTTTCGGTATCCTACCAATTTCTTCATACACATCGGTTGCTTCGGTTTCGCGGTAAACTATGTAGTCTTTAATGTATTGTGATTCAGGCTTCGACCATTTAACCATATTTCCTTTTTTGCCAGATTCGTTAGTTACTTTGCAGATAGGCACATCGGGGAAATTCCTGACAATCAGGTAATCAGATGTGTCGCCGGTGGTTGGCATATAATAATTGACGATACGGTACAAACACGAATCTACTTCAACTGGTGGAGCTTTTATGCTCAGGAATCCATGCGAATCAAGTAATTTGACATCGTTTGGCGGCGACCAGGATTTACCATTGTCGGCAGAATAACGGATTGAATAATCGGAACCTTTATCGGATTTTTGGTATTCAAAAGTTATGATAGAATCGGGCCTAACAAATTTTAAGGGGTTGGTTTTAGAGATAGAGAATGTTGGTATTGGGTAGATTTTAAAATAATTGCTAATCCCCCAAATATTTGGATCGGTTACATCTACTGCTTTTAAAAGGCAGGAGTCGGAGGGCGAATCCGGAACGTCCCAGGTATAAAAGTTTGTACCTACATTCAAATCAAGGTTTTTAGCAAGAGTATCCCATTTTGTCCCATTATCCGATGAAAAGTATAGGTTGCATTTGTGGTTTGCCGGGATTTCCGAGATGAAATATTGGATAAATGTCCTGTTTGTAGGATAAAATGCGCCTTGCATACTCCCCCATGGTTCCAGCAATATTGGTATGAAATTATTAATTGTGAATACATTATCACTAACATCAAACACTTCCGGGTAATATTGGAGCGAAACCCTGACTTTTGCCTGTTGCGTGGCCGTTTGAGGAATCCAGGTAATCATGGAACCACCAATATCTGAAGTATAGCTGCCATTTATATTTGCCCACGTATTTCCCCCATCAATGGATAAATCAATCAAAACTCCCACGCTCAGATTAGTTCCAGTCCAGACAATGTTATGCTGGGTACCGCCCTGCCACACCTCGCCACCATTGGGTGTTTCCAAATGAATAGTCGGCATCAGCATTAACGAATCGGGCGACGTAATAGAATCATCAACATAAAACTGCTTTGCTGAAGCAGGAGCTGTATTCAGCAGGTATGCAAGTGTAATGGCAAGAAAAATGAAGGGTTGGTAGATTGGTTTCATGGCGTTCAGTGTATAAAAGTTTATGTTTTTTTTGTTAATTCTTTTGAACCGGGAAAAATAAATTTTGAAAAACTAAAAATATTC
>CAJAXK010000236.1 GCA_903946925.1 uncultured Bacteroidales bacterium
ATTCAATCAACAACTTCGAGGGTAGGTAAAAACCACTCGAAGTGTTTCATTTTCACATCCCCAAATTTTCACATCCCCAAATTTTCAAATTATTCAATCAAAAACTTCGAGGGTAGGTAAAATCCACTCGAAGGGTTTCATTTTCACATCCCCAAATTTTCACATCCCCAAATTTTCAAATTACCACATTAACACATTATCGCATTAACACATTATCGCATTAACTGCAAGAACCGTTTTACTAATAAAGGCCAACACTTTTTAATTTTGCTATCGTGTAAGATGGTATCTTCTGTAAGTGCCATAACTTCCGCCTGAGCCACCGGGAATGGTTATCCTGCGCCATCCTGAGATGATAATTTTCTTGTCTTCCCTCGCATCCAGGTTAAGGTACATATCATAAGCGTTTACCACAAAGTCCTCGCCCGGCATGGAAAAGAAAAGGGTGATCGTGCCATCAGTTCCTGAGTTGAAATTGTATGGTACCCAGGCAGATGTATCAGTATAATTAATTCCGCCATTTGAATATCTGTGTATCATAAAACCCGATCCATAACCAGGTACAGTTTGATTTGGTTTTTGAAATTCGATGGTTCCATAATTAATATGCGTGGTATCGCTGGTAATAGTGCTGTTTCCGTTACCAAAAAGGTCGGTTTTTGTAACCAGGGTATCAACATTCCATAAGCCACCTTCGGTAAAAACCTCAATGGTTTTTTCTGTTTCTGATTTGGGGTCGATTTGATCAACAACTTCTTCGCAGGAAGTGAAGGTGATTAGCGAAAGTGCGATAAGTGCAGATGCAAAGCTTGTTTTAATTCGGGAGGCCATAGTCTAAATGCTTGATTTAAGAGTTGGGTAAACGGTGAAGAATGAAGTAATTTGGATTTTTTTTAATCAATTTTTAACAGCAATAGGTCAATATTTGTTTAGCTTTTCGAAATTTTTTTGCTGTTTGGGTTTGTTTTTACTCCCGATTCTTGAGTCCGCTCCTATAACCCGAAAATGAAGAAACGCCACTAAGCCACTACGACTCAAAGGTTCACAAAGCATTGTTATTCGGCGTTATAAACTTAGTGCAATTTAGCCTGTATAATTCGTCACTTGATGGCAATTGAACATGGATGACACAGATCCAACGGATTTTCACTGATTTTTGTCTTTATCAGTGATAATCCATAACATCAGTCTAATCAGTTTTATATAAAGTTTTTGAATACATCAGGTTAGGTTTCGATCATGTTCCCAAAAAAATATGGGCCGGAACAACATCAATTTTTAATCCTTCTTGTTCAATACTATCAGTGTTGGAAAAAGTTACAATTGTAGCTTTTTGCAGGCCAAAAAACTGCATTGCTTTAAATAGTCCAGTCGTTTCCCGCTTAACATTATCAGGATTAAGCTCAAAACAAACCTGTATCAATTCGGTAACCGTGCCGTTTTTCATTGCCACAAAATCACATTCGCCTTTATCGTCATAATAATACAGGTCATTATATTTTCTCCTTAAATGGATGAATATCAAGTTTTCAAGTTTTCGTCCCAAATCTTCGGTTAAAGTGGATGAAATAACGTTAACCAAACCCAAATCAATAGCATACACTTTACGGGGATTGATAAGCTGCGCTTTTGTCGAGTAGCTGAACATAGGTAAGAAGGCAACCAAATAGGAGGATTCCAGATGTGAAAACCAACTTAAAACTGTACTTGTAGCACCAATGGACAAGGGCTGTTTGAGCTTTGTTGCACTTATGCGGTTGCCGATATTGGAAATTAGATAAGCGGCTAACCTATGCAAACTTTTCAAATCCTTAATCCCATAACGGGCAACAATATCACGAATAAGTATATCGTCGAAAAGGCTGGCAAGCTGTTCTTCATCTCCATTTTTTAAAAATTCGGGAAAGCCACCGGTTTTCATATAAAGGTTTAGGCTTTGCGGCCCACTATGTAATTGCCTGAAAGCGAGGAATTCGGAATATGAAAATGGGAAGAGTTCTTGCGATATGTGCCTTCCGGTAAGGCGGGTCCCCAGTTCTTTGCTAAGCAACGAGGCATTGGATCCTGTGATGATTACTTGAAAACCTTCATCAAGTTTTTGCCGAACATACATTTCCCACCCTTCCACCAACTGCAATTCATCGAAAAACAGGGTTTTTGCCTGCTTACGTGCAATTATATTGTCTAACCGAACAAAATCCAGCAGGTTAAATTCATAAAGTTGGGGAGATTCAAAATTGAGGAAGAGTACAGTATTTTCATCTAATTCCTTTATCATTTGCATTAAAAGTGTGCTCTTACCACAACGCCTTACCCCTGAAATGATCAGCGCATGTGATGATAAACTTTGGGTAGCGGGCTCAAGTTCGCGTTTCAATCCGGTATTTCGGGTTGTTAAGCGTAGCTTCTGCTGTTCCAAAACATGTTCTATTACAGATTCTAAAACCATAATACCAATTTTAATGGAAGCAAAGATACGATATTGTTCGATGCCATCAAACAATATTGTATTTTACCATCAAACAATATTGTATTTTACCAAACTACAATTCCGATTTTTTTTGCATGGCAAGTGAACGGGATTTCCTTTCTAAACGGCCTAATTAGGTTATGCGCATTTACTTTGTTTAATTCAAAATGTACGATTTGCGATTTACGACATACGATTTATTTTCAGCGAGTTGTATTCGTCAATCGTAACTTGTACATCGTAAATAAAAAAAATGATTTTCTGCAACTCCTAAACGAAATCCAAATTTAGCCAAGCCTGTTTATAGACCCTTAAACAACCAGTTCTTTACCATTGATTTTGTCCCAAGTAACAATGTTAATTATTTCACATATTTTTTACTGTATGATATTCAGCACCTTAAAAAACATTGAAATTGCACTTATCCTTTATCCCGTACCATTTATTCAATAAAGATGTAATACATGTAATTCCTACTATTATCTTAGTGCCCCAAAACCGAAGTAATTGTACATGAAAAGCAATGCCACTGAATTTCAACCCAAATCCTTGTTAATTAGATCTTTGAATCTGATTTTGATTTTGGGGATACTTCTTTTCAAGCTCGCGTTTGTACATAGCCAGAATGATCCTATTAACCTGGTGCCGGCAATTCCTTCTTCGCAATTGCCCGAAATAGATATTAATTCAATTGCCCAGGATAGCGCAGGGTTTATTTGGATTGGAACCTGGAAAGGTTTGTACAGGTACGATGGCCGAAATGTTATAAATTATTCGCAACAGTTTAACACTAAAATTGGAAGGAAAATTTCGACGCTGTACCTCGACTACGAAGGTAAATTGTGGATTGGGACTTATAGCGAAGGCCTTTTTATCTATAATCCAAAAAATCAAAAAATCATCTCTTTCCAGTCCATCAATTCTATTAAAACCGGGAATATTATCAACATATCGGGTGGTTCAGGCAATAAAATTTTTGTGTCGAGTTACGAAGGGGTTTTTACTTACGATATTTCAACAGCACGGTTTGATAACCAAACACTTATATATGCCGAAGCTGGCAATGGTTTCAGGATAACCATGTCGTTTCAGGATTCGAAAGGATACCTTTGGATTGGATCCGATCAGGGTTTATTGCGTTATAACCAAATCACCAAAAAAATTGAAAACACGTCTTATCTAAAAGGCACCTATATCCATCAAATCCAGGAATTAACCAACGGCTGGTTGGCTGTATCCAGTCTTAAAGGAACCGATTTGTTCGACGCGATTAATGGGGTTTTAGTACCAATTATAAATACCCCGCTGGCATCTATCCTTGCTTCCGAAAGAGGTGAATCATACACTTCAATGCAACTAAAATCCGACCCTGACCAGTTTTGGACAGCCTTACAAAACGGACTGATGATCACCGATTTAAAAAACGGCACACTGCTTTCAAAGCCTGTAATACTATCGGGTAAGGAATTAAAAACGATAAGGGTCGAATCTTTTTTCGAAGACCGTCAAGGCATTGTTTGGGTAGGGACAAACAATGGGCTTTACAAATATGATAGCAACCACAAGCCCTTCAACATGAGCTTGATAGGCGAAACCGCTACAGGCGTAATCTCGATTGCAAAGGCCGGGATGGATTCATTCTGGCTTGGCACCAGCGGTAAAGGTGCATACCTGGTGGAGTTGGGCAGGAATGGCAAACCCACCGTGCAGCGCAAATTAGTTATTCCTGGAAGCGGGGCTGCAAACCTTTTGAAGAATGATATTTACAGTATTGAAAGCGGTTTAAAAGGCGAAGTGTGGTTGAGCACCAAAGGGAATGGCATAATCCATATAAAAAGATACAGTATCGGGCCTAAAGAGGTTATTTCCACTTCCACCGAGTATTTTAACGAAGCCAACAACCTGGCCGATAACCATGTAATGACACTTTACAGGGATAATAAAGG
>CAJAXK010000237.1 GCA_903946925.1 uncultured Bacteroidales bacterium
ATATCAGTATTATATATGGTATTTTCCGCTATTGCGAAACGTTATGTTTTAATATTATTAGACAGTAAAACCTATTATTAGGAGGTGAAAAATCTTTTTTCGCTCCTGATGAAAAGAATACTGCTTATATTTGCAGCGTTAACTTTAAACTCCCTAAACAAATGGCTTACGTTATTTCTGACGACTGCACCGCTTGCGGAACCTGTATTGATGAGTGTCCTGTTGAAGCTATCGCCGAAGGTGATATCTACAAAATTGACGCAGATATTTGCACTGATTGCGGCTCCTGCGCCGATGTTTGTCCGGTTGAAGCAATTCATCCTGCATAATTTCATTGGATACAAGCAGTATTAAAAAAGCCTGTTCATTGCGGACAGGCTTTTTTTTTGTGTGCCAACAAGCAAAACCTGTTGGTAATGTGAATGAGTTTTTGCTCTTACGGATTGGGTGTAGGGCTAATTTTCTATAAAATCGCCAAAACAAAAATTAGCCCAAAGCTCATTTTACTAGTTTACGGTTGGATTGATATGTATTTTCAGGCAAATTTGAAATTGTGGAAGCGTAAATGTGGATTTCGATACTACAAACCTTCCAAAAAGCCCACAAATTGCAATAGGTCATTTTTGCTATCGAAATCTATTTTATTGGTTTTCAGGTATTCCTGAATAATTTCCTTTTCTTCTGGAAAGAGTTGCAGAACTTTTTTCTTGTTAAAAGGGACAAAACTACCAGATGTGTTTGCTATAAAATATTGGACTGTTTTCTCAAATACCCTGTCTTGGTTCGAGACTAATTTATATGTTTTGCCCGCGGTTTCAATTGAACTGAACGAATCTGTTGATGAGTTTGAACTGGACGACCCGTATGAATCCCTCTTCATTACTTCCTTTAACGAAAGGCTTTGCCTAACAGCCACTTTAATAGGGCCTTCCCTGATAATTTCCAGGTAGCCTGCTTGGTAGAAAAAAGTATCGGCTGCAAAGGCAATGAGCAGAATTTCGGAAGGGTTGGCAATAGAAAGGGTATCGGCTGCTTGTATATATTCCATATCGCCCAATAAAAAATTGTAATTCAGCTTTGTGTCAGCAAATGCGCCATTTCTGAAAAATACTTTTCCATCACAAAACCCAGAGAAACGGTATCTTTCTTGGAAAGGGATGCAGTTCTCCACCAGGCTTCCTGCAGGGACTGTAATAAACTCCTTCTTTTGAGCATAAACAATATTGGAAAGCATTAGAATAGCGGAAATTAGACAAATTGCTTTATTCATCTTGAAGTATGGCCTGTATCTCATTTCAAATGGTTTTAACCTGAAAAGTTACCTAAAAAACGCACAAAAGCAAGTCCTAAATTCCAATCAAATTATTTGAGTGTTTTAATATCGCCCGAACCATAGAAATTTTCTGATGAATTGATCCTGTAATACATGCGGTAATAATCACCAGGATTCGAAATTCCATCCATTTTGAACATACAAACGTTTGAATTAATGCCACTAAACACAAACTCAACCTCGAAATTGGCATTAACAACAACAAAATCGGTTGAGCTTAACTCAGGATTGTTCATGTTAAGGGCAAGATATTGGTTACAGGGATTTGGATATGCTGCAAGCACTGAAGGTGATTCCGGAGTGGTCGCAGGTTTCAGGTTAAAGGCAAAACGCTCTTCGGTTGACCAGATTTGCCTGATATTCCAATCGTTTGAATCTGCTATTGTGATAGGAAAACCATTATAATCTGTTTTACTTATTTGGGTAAAATCGGAAATGGGTTTATTAATTACAGTATCAACCTTTAATTTTCCGTTGGTGAGGCTTAAATCTTCAATGCTAACCGAAAAAGTACCTGATTTGTGGCCTGAATCGAGGCTAACAGTACCCGAAGTGGAGAACTTGAATTCGTTATTGATTTTAAAAATGCAGCGGACTTTGCCAATATCTGATGCTTTTAGGGTATCGGTAACTGCAAACAGTTTGCTGGAAGTATCCGAAACTGTAATGTATAGCTCAAAACCATCCCCAACAACTTTTATCATTTCGCCATAATTGCTGATATACGAACTGGTTTCGGTAGCGGTAAAATGCTGGCTGCCAATATCAAAACTTGTAGGCGATACGGTTGGTGTATCAGGATCATCGTCTTTGCACGAAAAAGTGGTAACCAATAAAAGTAGAATCAAGAATGGGAAAAGTGTTTTCATTTAAGGGATTCTAACACGTTCGTTTGAAATTACAGGACCAACTTGTGAAAAACTATCTAACCAGCTTTTTGCCAATTAGCTCGTATTGGTCCAATGGTGCAAATATAGCAAATCCCTTAAGTTTCTAATGCAATCTTGATCCAATAAGGTGTATAAACTCGGCCCGGGTTTTGTCAACAAGAAAAGCTCCGGTAAAATCGGAAGTTGTTGTAACCGAATTTTGTTTTTGAATACCGCGCATACTCATACACATGTGCTGGGCTTCTATTACCACAGCCACGCCCAACGGTTTCAACGTGTTGTTTATAGCTTCTTTTATCTGTGTCGTAAGGCGTTCCTGAACCTGGAGCCGGCGGGCGAAAGCATCAACAATGCGTGGTATTTTGCTCAGCCCAACTATTTTTCCGTTAGGGATATAGGCAACATGAGCCTTGCCAAAAAAAGGAATCATGTGGTGCTCGCACATCGAGTATAACTCAATATCCTTTACAATTACCATCTGCTTGTAATCTTCACTGAACATGGCCGAACGCAAAATTTCTTCCGGGTCCAAGTCGTAACCATGGGTAAGGAATTGCATGGCTTTGGCAACGCGTTCGGGCGTTTTTTCCAAGCCTTCACGGGTTGGATCTTCACCAATAAGTTTCAGTATTTCAGTGTAATGGGAAGCAAGCCCTTTTATGGTTGACATATTGTAAATGTCGCGTTTTTGGTATCCATCCATAGGACCGTAATCGTCCATATTGTTTTCGATCATCATTGGCTTAAGCGTTTCGCTGCTCATTGTTCTTTTTGGGTATTTAAAAGTGAGTTAGTTTTTTGTATTTCCAGTTTTGTTTTTACGTATAGTTTTGAGTATTAAAGCAATGGAATTTAATTTCCAAAGTACTCAACAAAATTGTTTTCGGTTTCGTAAACGTTGATACAATGCAGCTCAGCCCCCAATTCTAAGATTGGTTGTTTAAGTTCGTTCCAGATTCCAATGGCCAGGTTTTCTGTCGAAGCCAATTTTCCAGCCATAAAATCAACTTCGAGGTTTATGTTGCGGTGATCGATTTTTTCGAGGATGCGATTTTCAATCAAAGCGCTCAAATCCTTCAGGTTTATCAGGAATCCGGTTTCGGGGTTCACTTCGCCCTTAACGGTAACTAACAGGGTGTAGTTGTGGCCATGCCAGTTGGGGTTGGAACATTTGCCGAAAATTTCGAGGTTTTTTTCGTTGCTGTATTCGGGTTTAAACAACCGGTGTGCAGCGTTAAACCTCTCGCGACGGGTAATAAAAATCATGGTTAGTAAGTTTTAGCCTGTAAAAGTACATATTGAAATTCATAAAACTAAAACAGTTAAAATAATAAAGTGTTTAATCTTTTATAAAATAAATTAAACAGAATGGTGAAGAAGAACTATTGGGTTGAAAAATTAGCTGAAAAGCATTAATATACCAACTAACCGGAGGTGTATATTTAGCCAGAAAGCGCCTTTGCCATACAAACCCTGATTTAGTATTTATTGAAACTGATTACTTCTTCGTTCGGTTTTCTGATCTTTGTCCGTTGTGGATATCCATCAACGGCATAACCTACGCTTATCAGCAGTCCGATAGAATTATTTGAAGGGATTTGCAACAGTTTTTTGATTTTGTCCTCATCGAACCAACCAATCATGCAAGTGCCTAAACCGAGTTCGGCAGCTTGAAGGCAAAAGTGTTCGGCAGTAATTCCAATATCAATTAAAGGCCATTCTTTCTTTTTTACCAACATGGCCAAGCGGGTTATGAGTTTAGCTTTTTCCATCACTATTACAATCATTACCGGGGCTTGCAAAGTGAATTTGTTGATAAGCTGAATGTCGCTAAAAGTTGCTTTCGCCACTTCGGTGCGTAAAGGCTCCTGATCGACAACAATAAATTTCCAGGGCTGCGAATTGCTTGCAGATGGTGCAAGCCTGGCAGATTCGAGGCAACGTTCCAGTTTTTCTGGTTCAACAGCAATATTGGCGTAACGCCGCACACTTTGTCGGGCAAGAATCAATTCGGTAAATGTCATAATAAGCAATTTAAGGCTTTAAACCGGTTTACAAACCAAAACATACACATGGTTTGGATTTGTGTGCAAATATCCGCTACAAAAATGGATTATTGGATTTATTTTTTTGAAATCAGCAGATGTAATATGTTTTTTTAGGATTGCCATCTGACCAATGAAAAGCTATTTCTGCCTGCCTCTTTAACAATAAGGCCAGGTGTTTTTGAACTAATATTTTCAATTCATTAAACCGATTGATCAAGTCAACGCATCGTGTAGCTTTCAATAAATTAGTAATTTTGCATAAAAAGTTGAGTTATGTTAGGCGAGTTCAGAGAAAAATACATTAACCCGTTTACCGATTATGGTTTTAAACGGTTGTTTGGTGAAGATCCCAGCAAAGTCCTTTTAGTTGACTTTTTGAACGAGCTTTTACATGATGAGCAAGGACGGATAAAGGAATTGACCTATTTAAAAAGCGATAGGCTTGGCGCAGTCGAGGAGGACCGCAAAGCTATTTTCGATTTATACTGTGAGAATGAAAATGGCGAAAAATTCATAGTCGAATTGCAGAAAACCAAGCAGAAGTTTTTTAAGGATCGTACTGTTTACTATTCAACATTCCCAATCCGGGAACAGGCACAGCGCGGCAGCGATTGGAATTTTGAGCTAAAAGCTGTTTATACGGTTGCAATCCTGGACTTTGTATTTGATGAAGATAAACATGAAAAGGAAAAATTCAGGTACAACGTAAAGCTTTCGGACATAGAAACCAACAAGGTTTTTTATGATAAATTGACCTTTGTTTACCTCGAAATGCCTAAATTTAACAAGCCGGTGAACGAATTGACCACAAGGTTCGAAAAGTGGATGTATATTATCCGCAACCTGAACAAACTCGATAGGATACCTGATGAACTGAGGGAAAGCATTTTTGAAAAATTATTTGAAGTGGCCGAAATAGCGAAGTTTTCAAAAGAAGAGGTACAGTCGTATGAGGACAGCCTCAAAACCTACCGCGATTTAAAGAATTCGTTGGATACAGCAAGGGAGGAAGGGGAAATTAGAGGGAAAATAGAAGGGAAAATAGAAGGGAAAATAGAAGGGAAAATAGAAGGGAAAATAGAAATGGCAACATCAATTGCCATAGCAATGCTCAATGATGGCGAACCTTTTGAGAAAATAGTTAAATACACAGGTTTGAGTTTTGAAGAAATACAAAAGGTAGCCGAAGAACGCTTGATTTGATATCACAAACTTCCATCAACCTATCAACCCATTACCATCAACCCATTACCATCAACCCATCAACCCATCAACCAATAAACAATCAAATGCCATACACCGCCTTTTTTACTTATTTCCCTGAGATTGCCGAAAAAGAAACCCGTGTAATCCAATTTTTTAGTGGATCGGAATTAGCTGGCGATACTTTAGTTTTGTTTGAATTGTACTGCGATGAACCCAAATGCGATTGCAGACGGGTGATGCTGAACGTGTTTTCGGAGAAAAGAAAAGAATATGTAGCAACAATTGCTTTTGGTTGGGAAAATGAGGCGTTTTATAAAAAATGGTATCCATATGGCAATAAGGATGATATTAAGGAACTTAAAGGTCCAGCTTTAAATACCATGAGCCGCTTGACAGATATTTCAGAATTTGTTTTTAAAACTGTGGCTGAGGAAGTGCTTCCCCAGCAAGACTATATTGATAGGATTGAGAGGCATTATTACCTTTTCCGCAAGCAGGTTGATAAGCAAAAAAAGAGAAAATAGCCTGATAGGGGTCAATTATTGTTATGTTTAAAAGTACCGAAATCGGCTTAATTCAGTCAAAAAGAACGTAGAACGTTTCTCTCTTATATCCAGCTAAAATCATAAACAGATTTGTTTATAAAAATTGTAACAGCAACCAAGGTTTATAAGCATATCTTTACAAAACAAAACCAAGAAAGTATTTATATGCGCTATGTTCGTTTGTTGTTCATCCTGTTTCCCATTATGGCAAACAATGCTTTTGCCCAATTACAAAAGGGAAATATTTTTCTTGCCGGTTCAACAAATTCCAGCCTAACAGTTGGTTCTAGTGGGTCAACCAGTAATGTTGGGACTTTCAATTTCGAATATACCAAAATTACCTTTAGCCCAATCGCCGGTTATTTCGTGATTGACAACTTGCCAGTTGGAGTTTTTTTTGACTTGAAATTTGAAAACATGTACAACGAGCAAAAAAGCCGTACAACTGAATATGGTGTATTTGCACGATATTATATCCTGAAAACTACCAAGTTTAACCCTTATCTTGAAGGAAGGTTAGGGTTTGGGAATTCGATTACAAAGTACAAGTATTATAACAGCGAAGTATCCGGCAGTATATTTTCGGGCAGGGTTGGTGCCGGGTGTACTTATCTGTTTAACAAGCATGTTGGGCTTGACCTCCTGCTTGCTTATGATTACAAAAAAACAAAAATAGAGCAAAGTTCTGAAATCGGAAGCCCTAACAATTTCACTAACAAGACCAATGATTTTACACTCAATTTAGGCGTGGTAGTGTTGCTTGGCAAGAAAGAATAAAGTGGTTTCCAGTTTGTAATATTTGAGGCATACAAACCTGAAATGAGGGATTGCTTAATGTAACCCTAAACATAAGAATAAAAGGCAAATTTACTTTCTTTCTAAAAGATGTGGTATTATGCTTTTTGATCCATTTCTCCCTGAATTTGCACATAAAAAAATCCCCGCTTTTGACGGGGATTTTTTTTGAACTTCACTATTTACTTTACTATACTTAGTTGTTTTGTAATCTGTATTTTATTGTTTTCAAGTATCAATAGATACGTTCCCTGTGCCAGTTTCCTCAAATCGAATTCCTTTTTTAGGTTGCCGTCAACTTTCAGGTTTCCAATGCTATATACTTCTTCACCTAATGGATTTGCCACTTTTATGTTAACCTGCTCATTATTTTTGCTTTTAAATTCAACAGCAAACCGTCCATTATTTGGATTAGGATAAATGTTAAACATTACATTTCCTACCATTTCGTCAATCCCGGTACAGTTTATAAAGTTGGCTATGCTTGAACTGCTTGTTTTACAGCCATTTGATCCTGTTGCCACAAGAGTATATGTGTGGCTGCCCAAACCAATTCCGGCTGTATCGACACTAATTGAAGGGGTAGTAAAATTGCCCGGTGTCCAAAGGTACGCAACCGCACCTTGCGCATTGGCACTTAAAATGAGCGTGAGGTTGCCGCAAAGCATAGTGTCGGCAACTAGGTTTAAAGTAGGCAATTGCTTTATTTGAACGCTGGTGCTTACCTGGGTGTTGTTTATGCAGCCGTTTACATCGGTAACGCTTTGTAAGGTGTATGTTGTGTTTATACTAGGTTTTACCCATTCTAACCAAGGTGAGGATGGTATGTTGCGGGTCTCGCCATTGTCGAAAACGACCGTGTAAGGAGCTAAGCCAGACATGGAAAAAAATAATTGGGTGCTGTCGCCCAAACACAATTCATTGGCTACAGAAACAATGGCCGAAGGGAGCCTGTGTAGGGTTGTTGTCATAGTATCTGTAACCGTTTGGCATGTGTTTCCAGTTGATGCGGTCAACATCAACTGGAAAGATCCATTGGTCAAATCCAAATTTCCAGGGGTGTAAACAGGTGAAAGTATTGTATTGTCGCTAAAAATTCCATCTCCGGAGGTTTTCCACTCTAAAGCTGAATAATAAGTAGCTGAAGGCTGGAGGAGGTTAACTGGCAATCCCTCGCAAACCGAAACGTCGGAACCTGCATTCGCAGTTGCGAAACGGTTCAGCGTTAGTACAAAACTACTCTGCGATGATTCCTTGTAAGATAATCCGGTAACGCTTAAGGTTATGGTAACGCTTCCCGCAGCAATATCTGAGGCGCTTGGAGTGTAAATAGGATTCAGGATTGCACTATTATTAAATTGCCCACTTCCTGAAGTTGACCAAAGTAGCGACAAGTAATTGGCTGCCGACCCGTTCAGTTGTATGGGTTGGTTTTCGCAAGAATTTATATTGTTGCCTGCATAAGCCATGGTTTTTGTTTCGGGAGGAAAAACTATAAAATCAACCCAAGCAGCATCGAGCCCTGTTGTTCCTGCACCATCTTTTAAGTATTCCCAACGGAAAGTGTGCTCACCTGCCGAAACAGGATACGACATGCGTTTCCAGTTTAAATTCCCCGTCCACTGCCCAACCTTGAGGCCATCAATATAAAAGCTCAACATGTCGTGAAACAATTCCGATGAAACCTTGCGGTAAAATGAAATACTGTCGTCGTACATCACATTATAGGTAATGTTCAGGGATGCGGTTTGGTTGTGGGCAATGGTTTTTGAGCGGGCTGCAAAACTGCCTTCCCAAACGGTTGCATTATCCATTTCCCAACTGTTGTCGCCACCAAATTCCCAAGGGAACTTTGTAAAAGTATTTGTTTCCCAGTCTTCTACTATCAAGCCAATTGTTTCCACAAAAGATTTTTGGGCGCTTTGGAATGAGTAATCTATTTTGTTGGCAAACTGTGCCGCTGAACCAAAAGGCACATTTGATACGGTAACATGAAACACTGCACTGTCTGTAAGGCCGGGGCCAATGGGCTGGAGGTTTACAGTTGGATTTGCAATGGTAACGAACGATTGCCCACAAACCAGTTTGCTTAAAGGGTGTGCGGCATCAAACTGACTGATATTCTTGTATTTAACAATAACATCAGCAGTCTCGCCTGGATCGAGTACATGGTTGTTGTTGCCTAAAGGGTCGTTGATAGTGATGTTGTTTATAGCCAATTCGGGTGCAAAAGCATTCATCGAAAAGTAACTGTAATTCACACTGTCTAAATTGTTTACCGCTTTTACGTTGAAAACAAGTTCAGTGCCATTTGCAATGGAATCGGAAATGTGGAATGAAAAGGCATCTGTAATGCTTTTTGTTTCGGCTATGGCGAAATTGCCGTAGTTTTCGGTGCTGTCAGTAAAAGTAACCAAAGGCGAATCGCAACTGAGCGTTACTATAACATTGGTGTCGGGTTTGCTTCCAATATTTTTTACCGCAATGGTTAACAAAAGGTTTTCGCCATAATCAGCGGTTCCATTGCTGTTTCCTGCCAAATAATCGTTCAAGGTATGATTTTGATAAGCGATATATGCTTGATTCATAACTGGCGAAAGGAAAAACGGCGATACATAAGTCATGGCGTGGCCCGAACGTGTGTCGGTCCAACAAGGATATACCATGCCATCCTGCGCTGTAATTGCAAGATAATCGCCCATATAACCTGTTGCAAGATTGGGAACGGGTGTTGGCGTAAAAGCTACATCGCTAACAGCAAAATCGGTAAATGTTTCGCCTCCATCGCCCGAAACGGCGCACCAAGCCTCTGCCTGTGTTGCCGATACATTGCGGTTGTCGTAAAACACAACGGCAAGGTTCCCATTGGTGGGGTCGCAGGCAATCCAAGGAAGATAATGCTGTTTATTGGTGCCAAGCGGATCGGTATTTACCTTTACGGGTGTTGACCAGGTTACGCCCTTATCGCTCGATTTTATTAGATAAACTTCCACTCCTTGGCCCGAATTTACACCTGGTGTGTTCACATTGGTCCAAACAACGTAAATATTCCCGCTGTTGGGGCCGTTGCTTATATCAACTGCCATAGATGGAAATGAATTTACGCGCATGTTTTGTGTTACAGCATGGTTGCGTATCCCTTTGATGTTGTCAATAATACGAACAGCGGGCATGTATGTTTGGCCGCCATCCATCGAACGGGCTATTGCAAGAGCTTTCTCATCAGAAGGCCACGAATCGTATATTGCCCATAAAATATATACTTCGCCGTTTACTCCAGTTTTAATGTTAACACCCTGGTTATGGCTTCCAGCATTTGCGGCTGAACTTACATGAACTACAGGTTTCCATGTCAATCCTGCGTCGGTGCTGCGCGATACGCCAATTTCGCCATCGCTGCTGCCGCCAAAAGTTGTCCAGGCATTATAGAGGTTTCCATTGTAAAGGCTCGATGTGCTGTTATCAATCCACATGTGGTTTTTATCCAGCATATTGTTGAAGCCCGAAGGAGCTGCTGCAACAACTTTGGCTGTCCAAGTGCCGCCCTGATTGTCGCTGTAAGCAACGCTTTGCCCACTGTTGCTGTTTATATAGCCCACAAACCACCTTCCGGTGTTGCTGATGGCTGTAGTTGGGTCGCCGCTATTGCCACCGGCAGGCCCTTGTATGGTTCCGCCCCAGGTTGAAGCGCTATCCGACGAATAGAGCGCATCGGCACCATTTACGGATCCGGAACTGGGATTTGGTGTCGAATTATTTGAATTGAGAATCAATGCAGGATCGGCAGGCGAAGCGAAAATGGAATTTTCGCTTTGCGTTGTATTGGTTGTGGTAACCGGTACATCAGGCGAATTGCTTGTTGCTATTCCCTTTGCTATAATTTTACTCGTTTTTACAATTGGCGCAGGTGCCACTGTTATAGGAGCAACAGGTACCAATCCCGCTTCGGCCATTTTTTTCCAATATCCCATATTGTCTATACGGGTATCGACCTGATACTTGGCGGGTAACTTGTCGCGTGTGAATTTTACGGTGTCTTTCTCAAATTCAAATTCCCTTTCCTGTGAAAAGAGAAAGTTAGAAAAGAGGAATAACGAAATGGAAAGGAGTAAGATTGATTTCATGGAGGTTAAGGTATGGATGAGGTTTATAAATTGTTAATTGTCAAGGCATGACATTATAAATATTTGTTTTGATTGTGCGAAAGTAATACTTTTAGCAACAACCAAAAGAAAACAAAGTTATCAGTTTCTCCTTATGCTGCAATAAATATCAAATATACATGGTTTTAAATACAAAACGGCCCAATAACCTGATACAATGGCTTACGAATCTATATGGTTGAGTCAACTCCGACAACCTAAGAATGAAGAAATGCCACAAAGGCACTATAACTTAAAGGTTCACAAAGCATTGTAATTCATAATTATAGGCTTAGTGAAACTAAGTGTCTTTGTGCCTTTGTGGCTAAAAAAGACTTTTCAGTGTTTATTTAAAGTTCAATCCATTATCAAGCTTGCACTATTTGTCTGCATTAAAAACCAACAGGGGCTTTCCGGTTTCACTAAATATTTTATGGGATATGCTTGGCGTGAATATTTTTTCCAAAAGGCTTCGTTTGTGTGTGGTAACAGCCAGCGCATCAATATTGTTGTCTCTAATGTAGGTCTCAATCCCATTCACTATGTTGTCGCTAACCAGATTGTCGAAAGTGATATCAACATCTTGATATTCTGATTCGATGTGCTCCTTTAGTTCATTCAGTTTAACTGAATCCCAAGGCTTTTTCTCAACAAAACTGATATGTACACAATGGATTTTTATATTCAATGGAGCTAACATTTGAATTAACCGGTTCAAAACTGAGTAGTCGGATGGATCGAAATCAGTAGCATACATCAGTGAATGTATCTCTTCAATGCTTTTTATGCTTCCAAAAGGTAAAGCTAAAACCGGGATTTTCGAATTTTCGATTATTGTATTTGTTACGCGGCCAAATGCCTTGTAATTATTTAGCGTAAGCCCTCTTGTGCCCATAACAATAAGCGCTGGCCGGTATGTTTTACTGTATTCCAATATTTCGTCGGTGCTAAAACCGTTCAATAGTTTTACACTTATGCTTATGTTTTCCAAACCTTGCTTTATGCACCATGTTTTTAGTTTATACTGGAGTTTGACCATGTTTTCGCGGGCACTTTTTTCAATTTCCCTCAAACTTTCTACCAATTTTATCTGATAGGAATAGTGGTCGGCATAAGGGGAAACATCAATGGCCGGGTTGTAAAAAACATGCAGCAATTTTACTTCTGCTTTATATTTCGCCGCAAGGCTCAAAGCAAACCTGCAGGCATCGAACGAAATGCCCGAGAAATCAACCGGTACAAGTATTCTGCGTATTGCTAACATTTTGAGCACAGCCTGTTCTTTTGCCAATCCTCTATTTTGCAATGATTCACTTATAATTCTCAGCGACTCCTGCACATCATTTTCCCTCACCCTTAAATCAACATATCCTCTCGGGAGCAAGGTTTCCTTTGAAACCAAAAAGCAATCGATGCCACAATCCTGAAGCATAATTTGCAGAATCATTGCCCTTGACCAGGCAAAATGCCCAACTGTGATAATCCGTTCTTTAATTGTTTTCATAAGCCCTCCTTTTGTAAAAGTGTGCATTTTATGATAATTACAAATATAGTAAATATTTGAATAAAAACCATAGTATAATAGAAATATTTTTTTGAAATTGACACCTTTTGTCGGTTTATACTACGGAATTTTCTGCAAGTAGCTTATTTTATGTTATTTATAATCAAATTTGGAACGGCGGAACAATCCAGTTTATAGGTAATGGGGTAAATATTCATATCTTTGCAAAAAAAAGTTTATGCAACGCAATAACAGGCCGGGTAAGGGAGCCCCGAAGAATAGTGATCCCCGGCCTAAAAGAAGTACTGCCTCAGGAAGTGCAAAACCTTCCGCATCGGGCAGAAGCAATAGTAGAGGTGCAAGTAGGGACGAAAGTCCCCGCAGGTCTTATACAAAAAGCAGTGATGCCGAAAGACCAACACAACGCTCGTTTGAAAGAAGCGGTGATGGCGAAAGATCAGCCCGCAAACCTTATGAAAGAAGTGGAGATGGCGAACGCCCCGCCCGCCGTTCATTCGACAAAAGTAGCGATGGCGAAAGGCCAGCTCGTCGTTCATTCGATAAAAGTGGTGATGGCGAAAGATCCGCCCGCAAACCTTATGAAAGAAGTGGAGATGGCGAACGCCCCGCTCGTCGTTCATTCGACAAAAGCGGTGATGGCGAAAGACCAGCCCGCAAACCTTATGAAAGAAGTGGTGATGGCGAACGCCCCGCCCGCCGTTCATTTGATAAAAGTGGAGATGGTGAAAGGCCAGTCCGCAAACCTTATGAAAGTAGTGGAGATGGCGAACGCCCCGCCCGTCGTTCATTTGATAAA
>CAJAXK010000238.1 GCA_903946925.1 uncultured Bacteroidales bacterium
CGATTAGGGCTAAACCGATTCGGAAGGCTCTGGTAAATAATGTAGATTTCGAGGTTTTAGGGACTGGCCTTATAGAAATTTTACGCAGCTGTAGCCGAAGGTAAACAGCGCGGGCATGTGCGTAGCAAAACACAGCTTCACCTGCTCCCAAGATGTAGTACCCAAATTGTCAAGCCTTGTTTTGCGGGTGTTTAATGAGGTGTACAGATGTGTAAAATTTATATAAAGCCTTGACTTTTTGGTACTTTTGCGTCAAGGCAAAAGGACAAGAAAAAATAAATATTGTAGCAAATGTTTGTTAAATAGCACCTCAAAATAAGAATTAGCCTGTTTTACCGGTTATTTTTTATCCCTGTTTTTAAATATCAGAACAAGCATTGTTAGCGAAAAAAACAGAACAACAATATTTGTCCCGATAATGGAAATGCTTTTTATCATTATTCCGTAAACCAACCACAAAGCCGTGCCCGCCGATGCTATTAGAAACATGGATAGCGAAACATCCTTGGTTGATTTGGATTTCCAGGTTTTAATAACTTGTGGCAGAAAGGTGGTACACGACAATGCACCTGCAATCAACCCAATTACTTCGCTGTTCATTGCCCGAAAATTTTATCCAAAGCAAGCCGCACTTCGTCAAGCGATGGGTTTAATCCAAAAATGGCCGATGGTAACAGGTAATGCAGCTCTTTCCCTTGTTTAAAACGGTTTTCGCCTCCTCCAGTAATATTCAGCATCACGAGGGCATCAGGTTCAATTTTAGCATTGTTAACCGCTTGTATTAGCGATGCCACAGCAACAGCGGCTGCAGGATGGATATCGTTGCCTTCGTGTTGTAGGAAAAGCGCTGCGGCTGCGCGGGCTTCCTCGTTAGTAACAGCAAGTACTTCGCCCTTGGTTTCGGTAAGTGCATCAAAAAGGCCGCCTATCGGTGGATAAGGGGGTTTGCGGTTCGACAGCACCTTGGCATCAATAATTTCAACTTCTTTCCTCGCTGTTTCGTCGTCGAAAGGAAGCATATCGCGCGAATTTGCATTCCAAGCGTTCATAATCGGTACAAATGGGCTGTTTTGCGAAACCATAAGTTTCATCAGTTTGTTGCCAAAACGCCCATCGGCTATCAGGCGCAGGTTTGCTTCCCAAGCTGCAATTGCCCCTGTGCCACTTCCCACTGCCTGAAAATAGTAATCAGGGATTTGGCCAATATGTGTGGTAGCCGAAAGCATGGTTGTACCCATCCCATCGCGTCGGGCAACGTTTTTGGCACCGCCTTCGGCAATAAACCCATTGCATTGGCAAGCCAGGTTCGAGAGGTGAATGGCATCAAAATAATCGCTCCCACTCTTTGAGGCTATCAATTTCACGCAATCATTGAGCGGATTCTCGAACCAAAGTGCATCGAGGTTATCTTCGGGTACACACAGGAGCAAAGGGATATTGTTATCGGAACAAACTTTTGCAAAAGCCCGTGCAGTATTGCCTGCCGATGCCACTACCAGCACTTCGGGTTGTGTAGCATCCATACGGCCACAAACCGAGTAGGCTTCAGTTTCCTTAAATGAACAAGTTGTCATAAATGCACCTTTTTCGGGCCAGTATCCACTGAAAGTGATGAAGAGGTTTTTTAAACCAAGAAACGAAGCCAAACCGCTGCTTTTGAAGGTTACAGGCGCTGACGATCCTTGCAAGATGCGGTTTATCGGAAGCCAATCGGCAAACCTGTAAATTCCGTAAGAAATATCTTTCGGGTTCATTTGCTTGTGTATGTAAACAGCCCTTACCAAACCCGGTTTAGTTTGGTTTGGTGCATCAAGCAGCCAGCCGGTATCGGTAAATTGCTCGCCTGTAACAAGCGATTGCAGTGTATATTGTGTAGGTGCGAAATCCATAAATGCTTGTAAATTGTTTTGAAATAGCGCAAAGGTAAAAAAAAGGCACAAGGGTAAAGTTCTGACAGTATTACTCTTTCTCCAGACTTAACTTTAGTATGGCAAAAATCAGCACCAAAGCACTTACCCATTGTGTTGGGGAAAGTATTTTATCGTTAACCAGATAATCGAACAGTATGGCCGAAACCGGGAAACACAATTCGCAGATGGTGGCGAGCATTGCCCTGATTTTGGTTAGCCCAAAATAATACAGGAAAATAGCCCCCGATCCTGTGGTTATCCCGATTATAACAAAAATCCCCCATTGGAATCCTGTGATTGCGGGCACCGATTTAAACACTCCTGTTGAAAGCACAAACAGCAGCATTATGAGGCTTGTAAAAGCATACCTGTAAAACGTGGCCGTGAAAAAGCTGTACCTGCGAAGGACTTTTTTACTGAAAACAGTTGAACTCCCAAAAGCAAAAGCGGCCAATAACGAGTATCCTGCGGCCAAAGTGGTTTTACTGCCTGTAACCACATGCGGGAGTTGGAACCCAAACGTTAGGAAATACCCGGCGGTGATTGCCAATGCCGACCAAAGCAAAAAATTCCTTTTCAGTTTTTCGCCAAGCAACAAAGCGGCAAGGGTAATAGCAAACACAGGTTGCAGCTTTTGTAACAGCACTACAATGGTCAAGGCTTCAAAATTGACAAGGAATAGCGCTTTTACTATAGCCAATGTGCCTACTGCCCCACCTAACAACGAAAGCAAGAAGAACATCAGCACATCGTTTCCCGTAAAATGCTTCAGATGCCTGTATTCTTTATACATGATTATATTCATCAGCAGGAAAGGCAAAGCATGAAAAATAAATACAACCAGACCAATATTGATGCTGTACAAACGTGGCGTAAGCACCACGCCATCAAGCCCCCACAAAGTAGCGGCAACGCAGATGGCCATAGCCCCTGTAAAAACTGTTTTATTGAATTTCATATTCGGGTTTGTAGTTCATTTTGTTCCAAACCAATTAACACTGATTTGTGTTTCGGGCTGCAAAAGTAAGGCTTTTGAACGATTGGTTGTAAAAGGAATATGAAGGGAGGGGTTAAAAGTTTGACACTTGAATCCACTCAGAAAACCCTCAAAAAAGAAAACCACAGAGCGATGTGTTCAGTGCAACACTTTGTGGCGAAAAAAGACTTGTTGGAATGGGCTCAAATATTCATTTATTTGAAAAATTCGAATAACTGCCTCCAATGGCTAAGATTACCTGACTCAAGTTTATAATCTGGAAACTATTATTGCTGTTTTCTAAAGGGTTAACTCCTATTAAACTACCCAGTTCAGTATTTAGGCAACTAATGTACTCAAAGAGTTTAGGTTAAGGGTCGAATATAACATGTTCAGGCTACAACCGAGTTGTTACCTAAGCTGCCAGTACCAGATTACGGCTTTCTCTCGATTTTTTTTATATCGATGCCATACTCTTGTTCTGCCAGTTCCATCATTTTTGCCTGAAAATCGATCAGGAGCTGCTTCTGCCCTATGATGCGCTCCATTTCTGCAATCTTTTGTTGCTGGTCGAATAGCTTGCGCGTGTCTCTCTCACTTTCTACGATGGTCCTTACCGATTTCATCCTATTCGGGCTATATTGGGTAAGCTATCTGCTGATGTTGGAGGACCTGTACCTCATATTAGCGGCTTACCTCTGCAATTGTAGTGATTTTTTGCTCGATCTCCCTGAGTTTTTTCCGTTTAAAATCTTCACTGAAAACCCTGCGCCGCCTTTCATCGATGCTTTGCTTAAATTGTAGCCCTTTTACCATTTTTTATCGTTTTAAAAGTTAGTTTTGTTCCTTTAAAACGGACAACGTATTTTCAGTCTCGTACAATGTGGAGCCTGCTAAGACTATTTAATATTCACCGTCAGCATTTTTTTGTCCCCAATATAAGCTTCAAGTTTATCGCCTATAGCCACCGGGCCAACGCCTGCCGGGGTGCCAGTAAAGATAAAATCGCCGGTCTTTAAGGTCATAAACTGCGAAACATGCGTAATTATGGAAGCATAGCTGAAGATCATATCTTTGGTATTACCACGCTGTACGGTTTCGCCATTTTTATTTAAGCTGAATTCAATCTGTTCCATATTTTCAAATTCGGAAACGGGAACGAAACTGCTAATTGGTGCCGAGAAATCAAATGCTTTGGCTTTTTCCCATGGCAAGCCCTTTTCCTTGGCTTTTTGCTGTAAGTCGCGGGCGGTAAAATCAATCCCAATACCAATGGCATCAATATAACTTAATGCAAACTTTTCGCTGATGCATTTGCCTACTTTATTTATCCTCAGCACTATTTCACATTCGTAGTGCAGATCCTTGGTAAAATCGGGATAAAAGAACGGGCGGTTGCGTATCAGCAAAGCCGAGTCCGGCTTCATAAAATAGACAGGCTCTGTTGGCACAGCATTGTTCAGCTCTTTGGCATGTTCGGCATAGTTGCGGCCGATGCAGATTATTTTCATGTGTTAAATTATTGTTTCGGGGAAATGGTTATTGGTTATTGGTTATTGGTTATTGGTTATTGGTTATTAGGTTATTAGGTTAATGGGACCCAATCTTAATTCGTAATTCGTAAATGGTTATTGGTTATTGGGTAAATGGTTATTTAGATCCAATCGTAATTCGTAACTCGTAATTTTTAACTCGTAATTCGTAAATGGTTGTTGGACATTCCCAATCCGCAATCCGAAATCAGCAATCCGTAATCCGTAATCCGCAATCCGCAATCAATTAGCCTTTATTAAAACTTCTCAATTTTATAGCCGTAATTGTTTTTTTCGTCGAAAGCGGGAAATCACCTTTCATCATCCAATCGTAATACGAAGGTTCCGATTTGAAAATCTCTTCCACCACCTTTCCTTTATGCTTGCCAAAATTTATTACTTCCTGACCTTTTGCATTGAAAATAATATGGCCAACCAAATCGGCATTGCGGTTGTAATACGAAAACTCGTCGAGGGCTTTCATGTCGTTTTTCACGGGAAATGAAGTTTTTCCATCCTTATCCGTATATTCAACGCCTTCGTAACGTTGCAGTTGCGCCTTCAGCACTTCATAAGTGGCCCGGGTATCGGCTTCCGCACTGTGGGCATTTATCAACTCGGTCTGGCAATAAAATTTGTATGCAGCCTTCAAAGTGCGCGGTTCCATTTTATGGAAAATGTTCTGTACATCAATAATACGGCGGTTTTTCAGATCAAATTCAATTCCTGCGCGCAGAAATTCTTCCACCAACAATGGAATATCGTATTTTATCGAATTGTAGCCCGACAAATCGCTATTTCCGATAAAAGCGTTAAGGTTACCGGCAATATCCTTGAAAGTAGGTTCATTTTTCACCATTTCGTCGGTAATACCATGTATGGCAATAACCACTGCCGGCATTGGGATTGTGGGGTTAATAAGGTGACGGCGGAATTCCTCATGCCCGTCGGGAAAAACTTTAAGCATGGCAACTTCTACAATCCTGTCGCTGCCAACGTTTACGCCGGTAGCTTCGAGGTCGAAAATAATAAGAGGTTTGGTAAGGTTAAGCTGCATGTTTTAAAAAATTAAATGTGAGTAAAAAGCGATTGGCTAAATTATCTATTTTTTTGCTGTAAAAAAGAAAAACCCGACCTTTTTAGAAGTCGGGTCGTTATTGGTTATTGGTTATGGGGTTAATGGTTGTTCGGAGCCAAATCGTAAATCGTAACTCGTAATTCGCAAATAGTTATTACCTCCAATCCGAAATCTGCAATCCGAAATCCGAAATCCACACTCCTAAACGGCCAAATTCACATCAAAGCCTTCGAGTATTTGTTGTATGCGTTTTATAAACTGTCCGGCAAGTGCGCCATCCACCAGCCTGTGATCGTAGGAAAGTGACAGCATACAGATATGACGGATTGCAATTACATCACCATCAGCAGTTTCGAGAACCCAAGGGCGTTTTTTTATAGTCCCTATGCCAAGTATGGCAACTTGTGGCTGATTGATTACCGGAACGCCTGTAAGGCTGTCGAAAGAACCGAAATTGGTTATCGTAAATGTTCCACCAACAATATCGTCTGGGTTAAGTTTGTTTTTGCGTGCGCGATCGGCAAGGTCGTTAACGCTGTTAACTATGCCTATCAGGTTTTTTTGGTCAGCATTTTTGATTACCGGAACAATAAGGTTTCCATCGGGCAAGGCAGCAGCCATACCAATGTTGATCGCTTTTCGCTGAATTATTTTATATTCGTCAATTGAAGCGTTAACATTTGGGAATTCGCGCAGCGCTTTTGCAGTAGCTTCCACAAACAAAGGTGTGTAGGTGATTTTTTGTCCTTCGCGTTTAGCAAAACTGTCCTTAATCTTTTCGCGCCAGCGTACAATATTGGTAACATCAACCTCAATAAACGAAGTTACATGTGGTGAAACCTGCTTCGACATAACCATGTGATCGGCAATAAGCCTGCGCATACGGTCCATTTCAATAATAATATCACCAGTTGACGAAGTTACTGCAGGAGCCTGCATTTTAGGCCTTTCTGCAACCGGAACATGAGCAGATGCTGGTTGAACAAGGTTTGCCTGAGCAACAGTTTTGGAGCCACGGTTTTGAATATAATCTAGTACATCCTGTTTTGTGAGGCGGTTCTCTTTTCCAGTTCCGGCAACATTTTCGAGTTCGCTGAAGGAGATATTTTCTTGTTTTGCAATACTCCGAACCAGCGGCGAATAAAAACGTTCGCTAACAAAATCCGTTTCGGAAGATGCAAGGGCTTGGGAATCATTTGCCGTAGGGTTTTCAGCAATTTCCGGATTTGGTTCTACTGTAGTCTTAGGGGCTTCCGGCACCGATTCTTCGTTTCCACCCAAGTTGATAATAGCTATAACTTTACCAACAGGAACAACATCGCCTTCCTTATAAAACAACTTTGTAACAATTCCTTCAACAGGTGAAGGGATTTCGGAATCAACCTTATCGGTGGCCAGGTCGGCAATAGATTCATCCTCAACTACTTTATCGCCTTCTTTTTTGTGCCAGCGGACAATGGTGGCTTCAATTATACTTTCGCCAAGTTTTGGCATTACCAATTCAAAATTTGCCATGGTATGATTTTAAGCTAAATTATTGATTCTTATATTTTTGTCTTCTATTATATTCTGTAGGCAGATGCAGTACGGAAATTTGTTCTTAAGTCCTAAATCCTCCAGAAACCCGAAGCAACAATAGTTTTTGTTCAATGTATGCATCTGTTTAGGTGAACAAACCAATATATGCTTTGGTTCAATGCAAATTTCATTTTCGTCCCAAAAACCTAAAGCCTTTATACAACAACCTGAATTCGTTACCGATCCTATAATCGCGGGAATACAGCATATTCAGGCGGCCTATGGTTTGAATGTCAGGATTTGGCACATCCAATACATCTGTTGGGAAAATAATCCCACTTCTGATGTCGGGCAATTTATGGTCGTGCTGTTCCATTGGATGATAGCCAGTTATGGATTTCAAGCCAAGTAGCACTTTGAAAATATTGCGTAAATAATTTGCAGGATGGCCTGTAATGAAAACAGTGGCCGGATAGGATGCAAGCAGCAAAAGGCCTACACCAACATCAAAAACCCGCTTGCTCCGTTTGTTCTGGAATTTACCAATCGAGTTTATATCAATCACATACAAATCGCCGGCGGTGTCAATGGAGTTGCTGCCAATTATCGACATGCTTTCAGGCGGGGCGATTTTATATTCTACCTCGGTATGCTGCAATGCCGACATTTGGTCAATTATATTTTCGGCGGGCATATCCTTGGCGCAAAAAATAAGCTCATCAATTGCATAAACATTGATAATATCCTTTATCTGGGAGAGGTTTCCCAAATAATCGCTCTTATCCTCCTTGGCCATACCTGAATTTATAATCCCGATAAAGCCGGGTTTGACAAGTGCTTTTTGCAACAAATCGGCCACGCGCTGCACTTCCGGAGCTTCGCCAACCACGGCAAACCGCTTGCTATTGCTTGCATTTAAACGATAACCATTTATACGTAAAAAATGCAATAAAATCCGTGAAAACGACAAGGCAACCAATCCCAAAGCTGTTCCTGCAATTATTAAAGAGCGCGAAAACCTGAAATTTTCGGGCAAAAGTGCATAAACTACAAGTATGATGATGGTACCCGACGCAAGCCCACGAAACGATTTCCAAAGGCTGACAGGTTTATCGTAACCACCAGAATAATATATACTTATCATCCAAACTGAAATGAAAGCAGGAATTGCAAAAAGGTAAAGTTCAATCGGATAATGGCCTCCCCAGGGATAAATTACCTGTTGCTCAAGAATCCGGGCGATAATTGCCAATCCTGCGTAAAGCATTGATGCATCCAGTAAAGGTAAAACTGCATTTTTTAAAATCCTGCTCGAAATGGAGAGAAAAGCCCGGAAATAGATGGCCATATTAATCAGGAGCGAGAACAAACGCGCATTTTTTTGCGAATAATGCTTCCGTGCAAAAATAATCATTGCATTATAGAAGACAAAAACATAATTCAGACTGCCTTTTTTCGTGCTTTCGCCTTTGTAATGGATAATTCGTGTATCGGGAAAATAATAATTGTGGTAACCAGCCTTGATTATCCGGTACGAAAGGTCAATATCCTCGCCGTACATAAAAAACGATTCATCAAGTAAACCAACCTCATCCAACACTTTTTTCCGCATAAGCATAAATGCACCAGCCAGTATTTCTACCTGATGGGTTTTGTCCTTGTCGAGATAGCCGAGATGGTATTTGTTAAAAGTTTTTGATTTGGGGAAAAGTCGCGATAATCCAAAAACTTTGCAAAAAGCAACCCCAGGCGTTGGAAGCCCACGTTTCGATTCGGGAAGAAAATGCCCTGTGCCATCAACCATTTTTACTCCCAAACCACCAGCATCGGCATGGCTGTCCATAAAAGTTATAACTTTTGCGAAAGTATCAGTCTCAACAATGGTATCGGGATTGAGCAACAAAACATATTCGCCTTTCGATTGCCTGATAGCCTGATTGTTAGCCTTGGCAAATCCGGAATTATCGGTATTGGCGATACAAAACACCTCCGGGAATTTCTCCTTAACCATCTTCACCGAACCATCAACCGAGGAATTATCAACCACAAAAATTTCGGCTTCGATTCCGGGAATGGCAGCACGCACAGAGTGAAGGCACTGCTCCAGAAAGTGCTTAACATTGTAGCTGACAATAATTACCGAGAGTTTCAAGGATTTGGGAAGTATTTTAGGGCAAATATCCTAAACTTTGAGGAGATTCGCCTTGAGCTATTTTGATTTACTGAAAACGAGGAGATCCTGATAGTCGAAAAAATTTTGGCGACCGCACCATTGACCGTATTTAATTGTTTCCATTTTCAGTCCGGCATTTTCTAATTTTTCAAAAACCCATTCCTCGTCGTAAGCTACATTTGCGGTATCAACCTGCGAAGAATGAAGCCTGTAGAAGCCTTTGTTGATAGGGAAATTCATGTGTGTCGGCTGTTTGATCATCAGGTCTTCCGATTCGCAATTGACAATAAAAAACGACATCAGGCATTTTGCCCCTGGTTTCATCACTCGCCCGATTTCCAATATGTAGTTTTCTACTTCGGCTGGCATCATGTGGGTAAATACAGAAGTGAGGAAAACAAAATCAAATTTGCCACCATCGTAAGGGAAACGGAAATTGCTTGCATCTACTTTATCCGAAGTATTGTAAAGTTGGTTGTAGAGCCCGGTGTATTGAAACCTGAAATTTGGATGCCGTGATGAAATGTGCTTTTTGCACCAATCAATTCCGGATTTTACAATATCAAACCCATCATACGAACCATTTTTGTCCAAATACTTTGTAAGCGGCACTGCCATCCTTCCAATACCGCAACCCACATCCAATACCGAATGATTAGTCTGTAAACCAGCAAGTTCTTGAAAATACGAAAGGAATTTTTCGCCTTGCTTTATATAATCGCCATGACCGATGAAAATCTTTCCCCTCGGTGGAACACCATCAGGCCGTTTACCGAAAATGCAATCGAAAGTATCAATAGGCAGAAAATACAAACGCCTTGCAAACAGGCGTATAGGAACAGGCAGAAAGTAATAAAGGAATCGTTTCATGGTAATCTGTTTGCCAAATTTGGCTTTGGGCAAAAGTACTAATTAGAAATTGAATTTAAACTTGGTTTAGTTTAAAATGTACAAATTACAGTTTCAGGGTTTTACACTTTGCGACACAGTAAGCACAAAAGTGAAACGTCCGAACTACCTGCCGGAGTGTACGACTTAATTCCAGCGAGTTAAATCTGAAATCCACAATCCGAAATCCACAATTCGAAATCCGCAATCCGCAATCCGCAATCCATAGCGGGAAGTTGCTCGCTATCGCTAAAATTTATTTTTTTTCAGGTTCCCGAAATTACACTTTAGAAAATTGGCTAATAGATATTTAACACAGGTATTTTTCGGTTTTTGTATTAAGAAGAAGGTAAGCATGAACATGGTTTACTTATTGCCCATCCTCAGTATAAACCCTGTTTTCCTGTTCGGCCACACGGATAAAGGTGGTGCGCTTGGTAAGTTCTTTTAGTTGTGATGCACCCACGTATGTGCAGGTACTACGTACGCCTCCCAAAATATCGAGCAATGTATTTTCAACCTGTCCGCGGTATGGCACTTCAACAGTTTTGCCTTCGCTGGCGCGGTAATCGGCAACGCCACCCGCATGTTTGTCCATAGCAGTGGTGGA
>CAJAXK010000239.1 GCA_903946925.1 uncultured Bacteroidales bacterium
CCGCATTTGGATGGCTGTTTTTGTTTCATGATAAATAAGTTTATTGGTTTATGCTTATTTATCGGTAAACACTTATTTTTGTAACTGATTGGGCTGGCCTACCGGAGGTTTAGTTCAACAAACGCTATAGCAAATGCGGGTTTGCATGTTCGTTGAAACATTTGAAATCTTTACATACATTTGTGCTGGCAGACAGTTGAGCAACAATTTATTCCCGCACTTGCCATAGCGTCATCCGTTGGCAGTCATTGTAGGACGACCACACACAAACTAAAAAATGGACAATAACTAAAAATTAAAGAAATGAAAAAGACAATTACAACTTTTGTTTTCGTAATCATTGCAGTTGTGAGCTACGGACAAAATTTAATTTCAAATTGGCAATTTCAATATCCCACTATGCAACCACGTTGTGACGGGTGGTTTAACAGTTGCGGAAAAGAACTTACAGCCAATTGCGACACGAACTTATATTGTAATGTAGGACTTTACAACCAAAGTCCGTCTTTAATTCCAGAAGACGTTTGGAGTTTGAAAGTTAAAGCAGGTTTTCCACAAGAAGGATTTGCCGAAACATATATTACAGGTCAAAGTGGGACAAACATCTATGAATTGAAATTTTGGATGAAAGCAACAAATTGGCAAGGTGGTGCAAAAATCGGAACAAACACACAAAATCTGTTTACAGAAAGTAAAGCTCTTATTGACACAGCTGCATTTTGGAAACAATTTACTTTGATTGACACCTTGACAACTAAAAGTTCAGATACAATAACGGTTCGACTTACTGCGGGTTTGGGTGACTTTTGTGTTTGTCCTCCTATAAACTTTGCGTTCATTGAATTGACTAAAATCGGAGTAACCTCTGTAAACGATATAGACAAACTTGACAAAATTATCAAAGCATATCCAAACCCGGCAAATAATAAAATGAATATTGAAGTTGCTTCAGACAAATACAGCAACTTAACTTTGGACATTTACAATACAATCGGACAGCGTGTAGCGAGCAGACAAACAATTGGAAACTGGTTTAAGATTGACAAAAACGAAATCGGACAAGGTTTTTACTTTTACCAATTACACACGACAACAGATAAAAAACTAATTGGACAAGGAAAAATAATTTTTGAATAACGAATTGAATATTGACAAAGAGAACAACGAACTGCCAACAGCACCTACAAGAAATTGGCGGTTCAGTGGTTAAATAAACATTTGTGCTTAGTATCAAGTTCAGTGGTGGTAGACAGTTTTCGTCTCCGAAATCGCCAACTTCTTGTAGCTGCAAAACGTTATACCGTATAGTGAACCATAATGCATGAACAATAAAACTAATCTGTAAAATAAATGACCTGAAATAAAAATGAAAACAAAATCAAAATTAACATCAATGAAAACAATAATAATCTTAACAGTACTACTTGTCATTATTGGCATTGGTATATCTGTATTAGCAATCACTAATAAAGAAGATTTACCTGTTCAAGTAAGAGAAACAGGAACTTTTACTGATACGAGAGATGGGAAAATCTATAAAACTATTAAAATCGGTGAACAGTGGATTATGGCTGAAAACTTTGCATACAAACCAGAAAATGGAAATTTCTGGGCATATAATAATGACACAGCCAACATTGCTAAATATGGCTACTTATATGATTGGGAAACTGCTAAAAAAATTGCTCCTCAAGGATGGCATTTACCAACTGAATCAGACTGGAAGACACTTAGGGCATCACTAGGTGGAAAAAGAGATATTGTAAGAATACTAGGAGGCACCATGGAAAAGGTTTATAAACAAATGGTGGTTGGAGGTTGTGGTTTTAATGCAATAATGGCTGGTGTTCGCACAGGAAGTGGTAAATTCATTTACCTTGGAGAACGAACTGACTTTTGGAGCTCATCTCCAAGTACTGATGGACAATATTTTTATATATTGGATGCTAAAACAGAGGGTAAGCCCCGTGGAATTCTAGATAGCAAAGAAGGTACCGCAGCATTGGCAAACCAACAAGACAACGCTACATGGGGTAAAAGTGTTCGCCTTTTTAAGGACTAACAAAAATACTTCATGGTTAACTGCAGCTAAACCAAAGAAAAAATGCACATGTGGCTAATAACCGGTATATTTTATTGTCGAGATAGTGAGGGTTTCAGCGTTTATGCATCAAATATTTTTTCGTGTAACTTGACAGGACAGTGCTTAGAAATCGGCAACAAAAACATACCGCCAAACCGAGACTAAGTATTTAGATTACTTTAATTTAAAACATATAACTATGGAAAAAGGGAAATATGCTAATCTTACCACCAAACAACTTCAGAAAAGAAAAAAGTATGCATTCATACTTTTAGTGATATTAATTGCTGCTGTTGTGTTAGATGTATCAGCACTAATTTATAATTTAGTAATTGGAAAGGGCTTCTTTAATACACTTTTTGTTGCTGCTGTAGGTTGCATTGTGATATTCGTACCAATATATATGGGCAAAAATAAAATTGAAGAAGAACTTAAAAATAGAGAATACAACTAAGATAAAATAAAAATGGCCAACCTTTTATTGATAGTTTCCGCAGTAATAAAGAGCAGAATACTACACGGTATAACAGCACCTATGTCCAATAGCCTATGAAAGAGCAATTTGAAACATCGTACCCCGCAGAAACATTGTACTGGTTGACAATGATGAAGCCCGCTAAACGGCTACTGGGCATAGCTGCGGAACGTTAGCGGTCATTGTAAACACTGACCCCTGAAATCAAAATGAACAGTATAGAAATAAAAAAAATAACCATGAGAAAAACAATACTTATAATTGGCATTTTCCTAATTTCATTGACAACAAATGCACAATTTGGAAGTCCA
>CAJAXK010000240.1 GCA_903946925.1 uncultured Bacteroidales bacterium
CCACATCAATCTCTAAATAAATGGCAAAGAAGTGGTAAAAGATATCCATTATATATGTTAGATATTATTTACTTTTGTTTAACCATCAACAATGAATTATAAAAACGTCCTCTTTTATGGCAAACAAGGTACATTTGGAAAATTTAAAAATGGGAGTTGAGCATTGGAATGCTTGGCGTGCAGAAAATAGTATTGAGCCAGACCTCTCGGGAGAAAACCTTACTCGTATTAATCTTTCAGGTGCCAATCTCGCTAAAGCTGATTTCTCTAAATGCAATCTCTCAAAAGCTAACTTCTCCTCTGCTATCCTGAATGATTCTTTCTTCCTTTTAGCCAATCTGTATGCGGCTAACCTCAGAAATACCAACCTTAATAATGCACGTTTTGTCAATGCCGAACTCTACGAATCTGATCTTTCAGGAGCTCAACTTATCGAAGCAGACCTTTCAAATGCGAATCTTACTGGAGCAAACCTTACTGGAGCAAATCTCAGTAATGCTGACTTGTCAGAAGCTAAACTCACAAATACAAATTTATCTGACACAAATCTTAATGGGTCAAACCTTTCCTTAGCAATATGTGTAGAAACCAACCTTAACAATTCAAACATCGAAGGATCCAGAATATACGGTGTTTCTGCTTGGAATATGCAGATAGAAGGATTGAAGCAAAAAAATCTGATAATTACCCGATTTTCAGAACCTGCTATTACCTTAGATAACATAGAAGTTGCCCAATTCATTTATTTGATTCTAAACAATAAAAAAATACGTGATGTTATTGGTACAATTGCAAAAAAAGGTGTTTTAATTCTTGGGAGATTTACTCCTGAAAGAAAGAAAATCTTAGATATAATTCGCGATAAACTACGTGAAAATGATTTTCTGCCAATAATGTTTGATTTTGAAAAAGTAGATTCAAGGGACTTTACAGAAACAATAAAGATTTTAGCTGGGATGTCGAGGTTTGTAATTGCTGATATTACAAATCCCAAAAGCACCCCAATGGAATTACAAGCTACAGTTCCAGATTATCAAATTCCATTTTTACCAATAATTCAATTTGGGGAAGATCCGTTTTCAATGTTTATTGATTTGCAAAAAAAATATAGCTGGGTTCTTCCAACCATGCGTTACAGTTCTGAAGAAGGTTTGCTGAAAGGTTTTAAGAAGAATATTCTGGAAAAAGCTCTGGAAGCAGATAAAAAACTTTTTGACGCTAAGCAATCACCTCCACCTCCAATTCAGGATATTGAAGATATTGAAGAATAATTAGTGGTTTTTCCTGATTGGTATTTCTAATTGTCATTAAACTTCCGTCCGCGCTAGTCTCATTTTCTGACGAGTGCGGGCAAAAGTATCACTAATTCGTAGTTTTATCTTCTTTTTAATTTGGGTAATTGCGCTTTTGGTATTCTTAAATAATTGTTTCGATCACCGGGCTTCAGCTTCATAAGTTTTTTTCTTTAAAGGTATTTCTGCCAACCAGAAAAAACGATATTCCCGCTAAAACCCTATTACAACTAATTACCAGTCACCAATCACCAATCACCATTTCCCTTTGTCCTTTCCCACTTTCGAGAGCGAGTGTACTTTTCGCCCATTAATCCCAAAACAATGGCCACGAACTACACCCGCCGCATCAACCTCTATATTAATGGCAAAGAGGTTGTAACCGACATCCGTTCCGTTACCTCTGAAATGCAAAAACTGGTCAACAAGCAAAAAGACATGACCATCGGCTCAAAGCAATATGTTGCCGCAGGTGAGAGGATCCGATTGCTCAAAGGGATTATTGCCGACCACAACGCCCAACTCAAACAAACGGCCACCGGATGGGAACGGCTGGTTCAGGTAACCAACAAGCTTCAGGGAATGTTGCAGGCCGTTATTGTTGCCGGGGCTGCTTTTGTCGGAATGGTTGCCGCCGGCAAAAAGGCCGTTTCCATGTTCGCCGAGTTTGACGATATGGTTGCCAACGTGGCACGTACCACCGGCCTGACCAAACAGGAAATTTACGCTATCTCTGATGCACTCAAAAAAGTGGACACCCGCACCGCCCAGCTCGATTTGATGAACCTCGGGGTTATTGCCGGGAAATTGGGTATTGCCAAAGAGGATGTTCTCGGTTTCATCAAAGCTGCCGATAAGCTGAATGTCGCTTTCTCTGGTGCCTTAGGCACAGATACTGAAGAAGTGGTAAACCAGATCGGAAAACTCGTTTCCGTTTTTAAGATCAACGAAAAATTTGGGATCGAGGAAAGCATGTTGAAAATCGGTTCAGCCCTCACAACACTTGGAAATGCCAGTACTGCCAATGAGGGTTACATTGTCGAATTCTCAAAACGTGTTGGCGGTATAGCCCCAATCGTAAATGTTTCGATACAGGATATTCTTGGATTGGCTGCTACCCTGGACCAATTAGGCCAAACTTCGGAAGTTTCGAGTACGGTATATAGTGCAATGGTTACGGGCATGTTCAAGAAAACCGCCGAATATGCCAACATTGCCGGCATGAGCGTGGAAGGCTTCAAAAAAATCCTGAATAAAGATACAAACTTCGCTTTCATCAAAGTTTTGGAAGGGCTGAACGGGAACAATGCAGGGATGGAACGCATGGTTGCACTGATGGGCGACATGGGTATTGAAGGGAAAAGAGGGATTCAAGTTCTTGGGGTGTTGAGCAACAATACCAAAATGCTTCAGGAACAGCAAAACCTTGCAAACGATTCTTTCTACAAGGGAAATGCCATCTATACCTCGTTCAACCTGCTGAATGAATCTGCCCAGGCCAAACTCGAAAAAGCAAGGAAGAAAGTCGTGGAACTGTCCGTTGAACTTGGACAAAAACTCCTTCCTGTCCTTACCCTAAGTACTTCCGGATTTAGTTACTTCGTTAAAACCGTTAGCACTGCCATAGACTTCTTTTTCAAACATTCCAAAGCCATTGCCAATATCACTGCTGCTTTGGTTGCGTATGGTGTTGTAGTGAAAAGTATTTCCATTTGGGAAACACTTCGGCAAAAAGTGTTTACCAAAGGTCTGATTATTTCCAACCTCGAAGCCATTGCTATCCGGCTCAAAATCATGCTTACCAACCAGGCTACCGTGGCGCAGCTTCGCTCACTTGCTGCTACCAAAGCCCTCAATACTGCAATGGCTTCATCCATCTGGGGAGC
>CAJAXK010000241.1 GCA_903946925.1 uncultured Bacteroidales bacterium
GGCAACACCGGAGCATACAGCGTGTTCGGTACTTTCAGTGTTACCCGGTAGCAAAGGCAAACCCGCTACAACCACAAAAAAATCCCCGCCACACCGTAGCAGGGATTTTATTATCCCAATTCCCCAATACCGCAATATACCCCCCATCCTTTCATTTATTTTGCAAAATTTACATCTGCCCTCCAGCAAATATTTATTTTTAAAATAAACCCCCAACCGCATTTTTTAGCTTTATCTTTATAGCAAATTTTAATACCAAAACTAACCCACTATATGCGCTACTTTTACCTGCTTTTGCCCTTTATAGTATTGATTAACGCTTTGGCAGCCAAGGCCCAAAACTGGAGCACTCCGGTAAATGTATCCAATATGGGCAAGCATTGCAATGCCCCCCGTATGATTGTTGACCATAGCGGTACCATCCATGCAGTATGGAGCCTAATGATAACCCAGCAGTACCGAAAAATAATGTACGCCAAATCCGAAAACCAGGGCGATACATGGTCTGTGCCAATTGCCATTGCCAATGACTCTTCACAATGGTTCGATGGAACTGATATCGCATGCGACCTGCAAAACAGGCTTTATGTGTCTTATGAAGGAGATGACATGGCACCAAGTACAACCTCAATTTATATGACAATCTTTGATGGAAGTCAGTGGAGCACTCCTTCCATAATTTCAGTGAACATGTATGGTTCAAATAACAGCATTGTAGTTTCTGATAATGCAGGCAGGGTGTATTGTTTTTGGCATAACTGGTATAACAATGAAGTGAAATTAATTTATAAATATCTTGAGGATGGTCTTTGGTCTCAATCAATTATCCCTTATACACAGAATGGGGAGTTTTTCTGGATAAAGAAAATTGTGGCCGACAGTGCAAACAACTTACATTGCGTTGGGACGCATCACTATAACGATGAATCAAGGTACGATGACAGGGTTATATATTGTTACTACTTAAGAAGTTCCAACCAATGGGCCCCTATTGAAAATATAAGCGATACTATTAATTATTCTTGGCACGGAAGCGATATATGCTTAGATAATCAGCAAGTACCTCACTTTGTTTGGGGACAATTTCTTAATCCATATCCAAATCCTGTCACTAACAATGCAACACTCTACCGTTTCCCCAATGAATCTGGCTGGTTGCCTGTGGACAGTGTAGAGGTTGATCACAATTCACATAACCACCAATTAGTTATAGATAAAACTAACCAAAGCAATATTTGTGTTAATCAATGGACTAACGTACCCAATCAGCCTTCAAATAGTTATCTGGTAAATTACAGGAATATAAATAATATTTGGATAGGAGAAGAAATTGATAGTATAACACCCGGTGCATTTTATGAACCTCAATTAATTTCACTTGGTGATGAAAATATTGGGGTTATCTATTATAAAGGGGGTGTTTCAAACGATACTGTGCTCGATATCCATTTCTCGAAATACAACATCTTTACTAACATTAAACCGAATGAATTGTCTGCAATAAACATGCTTATTACACCCAACCCGTTTACAACCCAAACCGAAATATCCTACACTGTGAACACCCAATGCCAGGTGCTGCTCGATATATTTGATATTAATGGAAAACTAATTACCCGCCTTACCGACCAGACACAATCACCGGGTCAATACTGCATACTCTGGCAGGGTGTAGGTGCAAATGCAAAGGAGGTAAGCAAAGGCTTGTACTTTGTGAGGTTGCAGGCAGGCAGTAATGTTTACACCTGCAAAATTGCAAAACAATAGTTCTTTTCCACTGCTTCCTTCAAACTCCCTGCACCAAGCCTTGGTATTAACCCACCCCCACAAAAAAAAACCCCGCCACACCGTAGCAGGTTTTTTTTTTGCAGGCTTCGAAATATAAATTAATGAGTGTAGAAACTTCACCAGTTATAGCCGTGAAACACAATATAACCTACTTTTGTATTTATGCTGCCTAAGCATGTAGAGTACTGATGATGGCAGCCCATAAATTAATTCATACTATGAAAAAACTATTTATTTTACTACCCCTGTTGTTTATATCCTTATTATCTCTTGCACAATACCCTAAAGTTTATGGCCACAATTCCTTTAATATGATCGGGCGCTCTATCCAATGCAGCAACGATGGTGGGGTTATAATAACTGGGGCCGAACAGATCTCCCCTTCAGGTGATTTTATTGGTTATATGATTAAAACCGATATTAATGGCAATGAGCTTTGGAAAAGGTATTTTACGCATGGTGAAAATATCTCAACCAATGTTTTAGGTGTTTCTGTTAATATAAATGATGAAATAATGTTAAGCGGTGAAATAACGAATACGGATAACCTTGGAATAAGCAATGGATTTGTTTTAAAACTTGATCCATGTGGCGAAAGGCTCTGGTGTAAAATAATTGATATTCCAGGCCAAAACTTTTGCGAAAATAATGTGATATTACCTGATAATGGATATATGGTCCATTCAGACCACTGCCTACACAACTACGACCGCATCTGGCTTTACCGCCTCGATGCAGAGGGCAACCTGCTTTGGCAAAAGTGCATGGATCCCGATACCAATTACTTCGACGAAACCGGGTACAACCTGCTGCTTACCAACGATAGTTGTGTGCTGGTAACAGGGTTCAACTACTTCATCCGTGAGCCGGGTTCGGGCCTGGGCTGGTTTTCGCCGCTCTGGGTAAAATTCGACTTGGACGGCAACCAGTTGTGGGACCTTACCTGGTATGGCGATGGGTTTATTCATGGCGATTTCGGTCGTACCATTCAGGATGCAGGTGGGAATTACTTTATGGCAGGTGCTGATGGTTTTCAGGAACTAGGCATGAAAGCGAGTTTTTATAAATTCACACGCGAAGGCATACCTGTAAAACTAGTTAATGTGTATGATCAAGGTAC
>CAJAXK010000242.1 GCA_903946925.1 uncultured Bacteroidales bacterium
CAATAATTTCTGCACGAAAAGCGCATACAAAGCCGGGACCAACTTCCTTTTAGTCAAGTCGCCAGATGCTCCAAAAATCACATAAATATGGCCGTCGTTGGTTTTCATTCTATTTTTTTGGTTAGGGGCTTCAAAAATCGCTTAGCAAAGGTGTAAGCATTTGCAAGGCATAGGACTAATACTGATTTTTAGAAAAAGGAGTAAACAGGGATACTGCATGTAAATGAGCCGATTTACGAAAGCCATTACATTCAGTATTATTAATCTTGCAAAAACGCTATCTTGAAAGAAACCAGTGAGTTAAACTTACTTCTGGACTTTTTGTACGACATCTATTTTAAAACCTAAAACCTTTGTGTAAGGTTTACATAAATGCGGTCATAATTGGCGGTTTTCTCGAAAGTGCCCTCATAGTTAGCCGATAACGAAAGCTTTTTCATTATCCGCCAGGTAAGGTTCAATTCGGCCATATTCTGGATTGCCGGGGTTTCGTTGCTTACAAATTTATAGTTAACATATCTGTATCCAATCCCACCATAAACTTTTCCCGGGATCAAATCGCGCGAAAGCCCTAAACTGTAAATATTTCCCGATAAATAACTTGTTTCCAAAAATGTAGCCGAAATGGTTGCCGATGCTTTTAACCACGGCAAATTGCTGTAAGTTAAATAACTATACAAATTTTTGCTTGGTCTTGGGTCGGGTTTGCTGTAACGGTAGCCAACATTGGCTCCTATGGTCATATTTTTCACGGGGCGTACATTCACCTGGAACATATATCCTTGCATACTTGCCTGTTCGAGCAATTGGTCAATAATGGTTTTATAGGTTTCGTAATAAACAATATTTTGCCTCGAACTATACGAAATAGATAAGGTTAACTGTTTGATAACCCTGTAACGTAACGAAACATATACATTGGAAAGGTTCGGCGAACTGCTTTTAATATAGGCTGTGTCCGATCCTGTTATTTCCCTCTTTTTATTGAACAAATCGAATTCAACGGATCCGAAAAAACTCAGGTTTGTAACCAATGTGTTGGAATGTTGCAGGTATGCAAACCGCCTATCTGTATTGCCATTGTTGGTCTGCTCAACAAATGCAAGCGATGTTTGTGTGTTTCCGCCTTTTTTATTGGTGTAGTCGTGCCCGAAATAGCCGCCATATTGCAAAAGATTGGCGTTGAAACTATAATTCATATAATCGGGTCGTGTGCCGGCAAATATACCTGTTGTAAATGATTTGAATTTTGTTTCGTATTGAAGCCCATCAATTGCGCCAACATTGGATAGCCGGGGATTGATTTTTCTGCCAAGCCAAACCGAATTGTTTTTATTGAAAGCATAATTGACCGATAGGCTGTATATCTTGAGTGCATTAAAAACATCTGATTGTACATCGCTCCACTCATTAATTTTGTGTGCAAATGAAATGTAGGTTTCTGCCGACAATTTAGAATCGCCAATATTTTGCGCGTTCAACGAGAAATTATACCTCATACGTTGTGAAAAATCGGAGACGCTCGAAAAATTTGAATACGAGGATACTGAAACACGTCCACTTATGTTTTGCTTAGGTTGGGCAGGCAGTTCTTTTTTTATTGTATCTGTAACCGTTTTTTCAACAACCACCACAGGAACAGGTGCAATCACTATTTCGGCAGGAATTGCAGGCTTAATTGTTTTTCCTGATGATGCAACTACATCATTTACCGCTA
>CAJAXK010000243.1 GCA_903946925.1 uncultured Bacteroidales bacterium
CGAGTTGCTGTACTTCTACCAAGGCAACCAGTTGGTTGGAGTCGACGACAAAACCACCACCAACAACGGCGGCGATTTTGTTGACAACTTTAATTGCTATTACTACACCCAGGAGCCCGAATATGGGTACGATGCCAATGGCAACCTTACCATGGACAAAAATAAGGGCATATTGGATATTACCTATAATAACCTGAACCTCCCCGCATCCATCGACAATACAGGCGGAAACCGTATTGCTTATGTGTACGATGCTGCCGGAAACAAACTACAGCAGCTTGTTTACGAAAAAGGCAACCTTGTAAAAACCACCGATTTTATCGGTAACTTTGTGTACGAAAACGATATGCCATCCTGCATTGTATACGACGAAGGCCGCGTTGTTTATGCCAACAATAGCCGCAACTACTTTGGCGAGGTTTATTTAAAAGACCACCTTGGCAATGTGCGCGTAGCCTGCCGACGCGAAAACGGGGTGCTAAAAACCCGCCAGGTCGATAATTACTACCCCTTTGGCATGAATATTAAAGGGTTAACCTTAAATAGCACCGATGTAAACCGCCCAAATGAGTACCTTTACAACGGCAAACAGATGCAGGATGAGATGGGGCTGGGGTGGTTGGATTATGGGGCAAGGTTTTATGATGGGGTGCTGGGAAGATTTCATACACCGGATCGGTATGCAGAGAAGTATCTTTCTTTAACGAATTATCAATATGGTGCAAATAATCCTATAAGATTTATTGACGTTAATGGGGATAGTGTTGTCTATAAAAATCCAAGTACCGAGCAATATGTAAAACAGTTTACTTCTAAAACAGTTACTAACAAGAAAGGTAAAGAGGTTGAAAATAAACAGTATAGCGAATTATTTGCAAAAACAATAGAAAAGTTACATGCATCATCTACAGTTTATGAGTTTAGTGATTCGTATAGTTCCAGCGATAAATCTGAAGAAGGTGCTGTTACAACTGATGGTAAAAAAGTTTTTGTAGCATTTGGCGAACCAGATGAGGGATATGGAAGCCGTTCAAATCTACTTTTTGAGGAAACTTATCATGCCCTTCAAGTGGAAACTGGGTCGATGAAGATAGTAAAAAATTCCACTGGCACTGGCTACGGTTTTTCAGGAGATGCATTGAATGCTGAGTATGGCGCTAAAAGTTTGTCAACTTCTGCTCCAGGATCCTCATTGAGTTATAAAAATGCAAATGGGTTAAAAATTGAGACTCAAATAGGTTTAATCAAAAGGCTGGATCCTCAAGAGGGGAAACGATACTTGACTGATGGGTATAGCAAAATTTATCCCGGAGATAATAATGCTACTTATTCAACTGATTATTTAGCCCCTTATCCACATCTAAAAAAGTGAAAAAAGTGATGAATGTATGAAAAACTTTCTTTTAATAGCACTCTTAGTATATTGTTTCTTATGTCATTTCGACTGTCTTTCTCAGGTAAAAGAAATAGAACACGGCAAACAGTACAGTATGGAATCTACTGATTTTGTTATTGTTAATGCGTCAATTAAAAAAAGTTCTTCTTTGAAGGAATTTAATCTTGGTACATTTTTTCATCCTAAAATGTATAGACTATCTTCAATTGAGATAGATTCTATCCTCTTTATCTACGATTCTTCATCTTTTATTGAAGATCAGCAGTTATCAACTAAGTATTTATTATTCAGAAAAGAAGTAATGTTTAAACAGGATTCTTCTTATTGCATTTCATTTTGTCAAACAACATATCCAAACCTTTTCTTGTTTGGAAGGTTTGTCCCATTGGAAGAGCAAAAAAGCAGAAACTATTATTACCATGCAATTATTAGAAGTTTTGGTATTAACAATCGTAGGCTCAAGAAATTTATTAATTGTAAATAGTATTTTATCTATAAATGATAGTCAAAGATTTCAACTCATGATTTTGATAACAGAAAGCCCCCCGCTGGCGCGGATTTGTAATCTGTGCCGGTACAATCTACCAATATTAACACCGGCTTACTCAATGTCTGAATAACCTTAACCTCCCCTCTTCCATCGACAAAACCGGAGGATACCGTATTGCTTATGTGTACGATGCCGCAGGCAACAAACTGCAGCAACTTTATTACGAGAATGGCAACCTTGTAAAAACCACCGATTTTATCGGTAACTTTGTGTACGAAAACGATATGCCATCCTGCA
>CAJAXK010000244.1 GCA_903946925.1 uncultured Bacteroidales bacterium
TAAACCACAAGCGGTTTATACTAATCCAGTTGTGCAGCAGCCTCCAATTATTCAAAAACCTGCAAATTCAACACAACCAGTTCAACCTGTTAACATTCCGCCAAGGGTAAAAGTTGACCCGTCAAAAGATTCGGGTTCGGACAACAAACCAAAAGCATTAAAAACTGGGCTTTGGATATTGTTGATTGTTATAGGTTTAGGTGTTTTGAGCTTTGTAGCGTGGAATCGTTACAACAAAACTGCTTCACAACCAGAAGACTTTATTGCCGATACTATTTCCACAACTGTAATTCCGGAAACACCTGTTGCAGATTTACCAGACGAAAATACCGGAATAACCGATCCGCCTTCTAGACAAGCAACAGAACAAGCTGCAAAACCAACCAAACCATTAAGCCGGATTGATCAGGAGTTAGCAAAAGAAAAGGCAAAGAAGCAAAGCCAAACTACAAAACAAGCAAACCCGCAGGCACAACCTGGCAAGGCAGCTCTTGGCGTTAAAGTGTCACCTTCACAAAACGTGGTAAACGATACTCCGATAAAGGTTATACATGAAGTTGGCCAATCGGATGAACCAAAAAACAAAGGCCCTAAAAAGCCTACAAAATTTACTTTATCGGAACCAACCATGATAGTAAAGATAACAACCGACCACTATAATGGTGGAATGGGAACCCCAGCGGGCGGCAGTATAATCCTTAAAGATAAAGATGAGAATATAATTGGTACTTTTAAAGCGAATGGAAAATCAGGAAAAAACGGAACACCTAACGCCAAATGGGTAGCCGAACCACGCAAAAGGCTTGAAAAAGGAACCTATTACATTTCGGATACCGATATGACGACCTGGTCGAAAAATATACTCGGAATTGGGTTTGTTGTTGTAGAAGGATATGAAGTGGAGTAGGAGGGAAGGACGGATGTGGGATGTCGGATGTATCAACCCATAAACCTTTCAACCCATCAACCACCAGATTTACGATTGCGGATTTATCAACCAATAAACCTTTTAATCAACCCATCAACCTTTTAATCAACCCATCAACCTTTTAATCAACCCATCAACCCCCAAAAAATGGCATTTTGTAGTAATTGCGGAACACGACTGATTGAAGGTGCCGCTTTTTGTCCTGAATGTGGGACTAAAAATTTCTTTTCCGGTACACCGGTACAGCCAAATCAACAAAACATACCGCCGGTTCAAGCTGCATATCAACAGCCGGCATATCAACCACCTCCGCAGGCCGCACCACAACAGCAACAAAGAAACCAATCTCAATTCGGTTCACTTAAGTTCGAAGTTGTGGAAAAGGAAACTCTCAAATTCCTGAAAGTTGATTTTGAAAACAATGCAGTACGTTACGAGTCGGGAGGAATGTATTATATGCAGGGCAACCTCGAACTGGAGGCAAACCTTCCTTCTGCCGGAGGTTTCCTAAAGTCGATGGTTACGCGCGAAAGTGTTGTTAAACCTGTTATTACAGGAAGCGGGACAGTATGGTTTGAACCTACATTGGGCAGTTATACTATCATGGAACTGAAGGGTGAAGAATGGATATTGGACAAAGGTGCCTATTTCGCCTCGGAAATGGGTGTCGAAATAGGTTCTTTCACGAATAAATCTATTTCAGGTTTTTTTTCGGGCGAAGGGTTTTTTCAAACAAAAGTATCAGGTTTTGGGAAAGTAGTGATTTTATCGAAGGGCCCTCTCGAAACCATTGAACTTAACAATGGAAAACTGGTAGTTGATGGTTCTTTTGCCGTAGCCCGCCAATCCAGCGTGCAGCTTACCATTTCAAAAGCCAACAAAGGGATTTTCGGCTCCATGATTTCCGGTGAAGGAATTGTAAACACATTTACCGGAACAGGGAAAGTCCTTATCGCCCCGGCGGCAAACAAGTATATTACTATGATAGATTACCTCACAAGCATCCACAGTAGGGTAATGCAGATAAAGAATTCGTAACAAAAGTGTAGAAACAAAAGAGCTGCCATATTTTTCAGATTGGCAGCTCTTTTTTGTTACGGTATTTTAGAATAGTTGAAGTATCCCGAATTTGTAAAACACAACATCAACAATCAATCCAAGCAGGAACAACAATCCAAACCGGCGGTTGTAGATAAATGCTTGCGAAACCAGGTAAAGTGGCCAACCTTCACCAGCAATACCATCGGGTTTAACTGTTGGACGTGGCTTCAGGAACGTTTTTATGGTAGTTATAAGCATTGGTAAGGCAAACAGTACAATAACCATTGTAATGCCAAGCTTTCCGCTTAAAACCAAAGCGAAAATAAATACATACTGCAAAATCCATAAAGCAATGGTACTATAGCGTGCAGCCTTCTGGCCAATAATAACCGGCAATGTATAAATACCTTTGGCTTTGTCCTCGTTCAGTTTGTCAGTATGTTTCCCAAATAAGACGGTTGTAGGCCCCAGAGCGTAAACTAAGCTAACCAGTACAACCCAATTATCCCAATGTCCGCCCGAAACCACAAAATAAGTTCCGCCAATCATCAAGGGACCCCAAACAAGTATAACCGATGGCTCGCCTAATCCATAATACTTCAAAGGCCAGGTATAAAACAATAGGAACAACAGCCCGGCCAGGAACAACCAAAGCGTTGATACACCAGTTACCATGATGAGATATACTCCGATAAGTGAGGCAATTAAGCCGGTGATGAGTATGTAGTTCATGTACTTCTTTTTACTTAGAAGTCCATGTTCGAGCGGTTGAGGCCCATATTGGGAGCGGAAATAATTATCCTTATCCACACCCTTACTGTGATCAACATAATCGTTGAGCAGGTTGTTGGTAGCGTGAGCCATTACAATCCCAAGCAGCGAAAGGGCAAAAAGTTGCCACGAAAAATTCCCATACCGGTAAGCCAGTAATCCGCCGATGGCTCCGGCCAAAGCAGTCATTATGAATACGGCAGCCCGTGTGGCAATCAGCCATCGGGAGAACATATCCAGTTCGTTCCATTCCTCTTTTGTAATTTGTGGTATGACTTTCAAAGCCTTAACCCACATAGTAGTATTTATCATTTTTAACGATTTAGTTTATTTGTATTTTAAAACAAACATAAACCGTGTAAGTTTTTAGAATGGTTGATTTGGAAGTTGATTTCTAAAACTATTAATTGGTATGTATCAGTTATTCAAGTAAATATGCAAATTAAAGGCAAATTCTTATTTTTTGGTAGCTATTTATCAACTATTCCCTATAAGATTTATGTTTTATTGTCCTTTTGTCTTGACACAAAAGAACGAAAAAGTCAAGGCTTTATAGAAATTTTACACATCTGTACACCTTGGTAAACACCCGCAAAACAAGGCTTGATAATTTGGGAACAACGTCCTGAGAGTTGGTGAAGCTGTGTTTTGCTACGCACATGCCTGCTCGGTTTACCTTCGGCTACAGCTGCGTAAAATCTCTATAAGGCCAGTCCCAAAAACCCTGAATTTGATACTATTTACATGAACCTTCAGAACCGGTTTTGCCCCAAGCAAGAACTTTCTTGCGAAGGACTGGCATTTTAAAAATACAATTGCGGTTCTTAGCCGGAGGTATGTGCGGAGCGTGGCTGTATTCAGCAATAAGCCGATCAAAGACGAGAGCCGAGCACACAGGCGCATGCGGGAGCTTCGTCTGGATGTCAA
>CAJAXK010000245.1 GCA_903946925.1 uncultured Bacteroidales bacterium
CCTTGTTATTGTTACTGCCGACCACGAAACAGGAGGTTTTGTAATAACTGGAGGAAACATTGCGACAGGTGAGGTTCAAGGTGCTTTTTCAATAAAAGATCATACCGCCACTATGGTTCCGCTGTTTGCTTTTGGCCCTGGTTCCGAACAGTTTACTGGAGTGATGCAAAATACCGATGTATTTAAAAAATGTGTTGGTTTATTGGGCTTTAAATAGGAGTAACTACTCACCCAATACCCGAAACCCGATGAACATACCACTTTAATTACTTTAGGCGTTTAGGCTTTTAGGGCTTTGCTAAGTCAAATAATGCTTGATTTTAATCCACAATATTGCATAAGTTGATGAACCCTTACACCCAAATCCTAACCCCTAAAAGGTAAACCCATGAATAATTACAAATAGGAAAATATGCTTAAGCAAAATTCAACCATGCGTTTGCTTATTGTTTCCGCCACTTCGTTGGAAATAAAACCTTTATTGAACGAATTGGGCAAAGGCCGTTTGCTGAAGAATGATTTGACAAGGTACGCATACAAGCGTTTTCAGATTGATGTTTTGGTAACAGGGGTTGGAATGGTGCCCACTGCGGTTGTAACCGGGTTGGCACTTGGAAAATATACCTACGATGCAGTAATAAATGCTGGCATCTGTGGAAGCTTTAACCGCGATATCCCCATCGGTGAAATTGTCAATATCACATCCGATTGCCTGCCCGAAACCGGTGCCGAAGACGGTGAGCATTTTCTCTCCCTCATTGACATGAAACTCTTGGACAAAGACGAATTCCCTTTCAATAACGGCAAATTGGTAAACCATTCCATGTTCGATAGTAAACTGATTAATGGTTTGTTGACGGTTTCGGGAGTAACGGTAAATACGGTCCATGGCAATGAGAAGAGTATCGAGTCGTTTGTCCAAACCCATAAGGCCGATGTTGAATCCATGGAGGGCGCAGCATTTATGTATTCGTGTAAAGTTTACAAAGCCAGGTTTTTACAGGTCCGCACCGTCTCTAATTATATCGAAGATCGTGATGTTTCCAAATGGGATATTCCGTTGGCGGTGAAAAACCTGAACCGTTTCTTGCTTGATTTGTTGAATGAGTGAGTTATTGGTTAATGGAAAATAGTTAATGGAAAATAGTTAATGGAAAATAGTTAATGGAAAATAGAAAATAGTTCCATCCGAAATCCCCAATCCGAAATCCGAAATCCGAAATCCGTAATCCGAAATCCGAAATCCGAAATCCACAATCCACAATCCGCAATCCGCAATCCGCAATCCGCAATCCAAATTCCCTATGAAACTTAGCCTCGGCTTTTCCCCTTGTCCAAACGATACATATATTTTTGATGCCTTGGTGCATGGTAAAGTTGATACAGAAGGCCTTGAATTTTCGTATTCGATGGCTGATGTTGAAAAACTAAACGAAAATGCGTTTGCCGAAATCCCTGATGTTACAAAGCTAAGTTTTCATGCTTTTTTGCATTTGGCTGGCAAGTACCTACTTATGGATTCGGGAGCGGCATTAGGCTTTGGCACCGGACCTTTGGTTATCAGCAAAAACCTCCGGCATTTTAGCGAACTTGCCGGAAAAAGGGTGGCCATTCCTGGCACTAATACCACAGCTAACTTGTTGTTTTCCTTTGCGGTGAACGAACCGGTTGAAAAAAAGGTAATTTTATTTTCAGATATTGAGAATGCGATACTCAATGGCGAAGTTGATGCAGGGGTAATTATTCACGAAAACAGGTTTACCTATCAATCAAAAGGCTTACACAAACTTCTCGATTTGGGCGAATTCTGGGAACAGAAAACCGGTTCACCAGTACCGTTAGGAGGTATCGCCGCACATAAAAGGCTTGGCACGGAAGTTATCTCCAAAGTTAACCGTTCGATCCGCCGCAGCGTGGAATATGCCAACTTGCATAAAGGCGATCTCAATGATTTTGTGCGCTGCAACGCTCAGGAAATGAGCACTTCTGTTATGCAACAGCATATTGATTTGTATGTAAATGAATTTTCTGTCAGTCTTGGGGAACAAGGGCAAAAAGCTATAAACCAAATGTTCGATTATGCCATCCAAACTGGGATTATTACTTCCAAACCAGAAACTATTTTTGCTGTTCATACCTGAGTTCAATTAATCAATAAACTTTTCATTCCTGCGAATAGCGGGAATTTGGAAATTAGTATTTTACTGAACCTATCTAATTCAATTTGACTTATTTTTGTAAAAAGTTAACATTAAAACTATACCAAATGGATGCTACAAAAGTATTAGGGTTTTTATCCCAACTAAAACTGAACAACAACCGC
>CAJAXK010000246.1 GCA_903946925.1 uncultured Bacteroidales bacterium
ACCAGTTACTGATTTATTCCTTAACCGGCTTCCTCACCTCTTTTGTGCTTTTTTTTTTGTTTGGTTTTACATCCCCAATTGGTTCATCATAAATTCGTAAATAAATGTCCAGTTATCTATACGATGTGAGGTTGCTTGTCCACTTCCATGCCCGCTGTTGTAATCCATGTGGAGGATTACAGGGTTAATCTGACCAGGGTTGTTTTGTAAAGCAGCAACAAATTTCTTGGCATGTATTGGGTCAACACGACTATCGTTTTCGCCGGCAGTAACAAGCATGGTTGGTACATTTACACCTTTACGGATGTTCTGATAAGGCGAATACTGCAGCAGCCACCTGAAATCTGCTTCGTTTTCGGCAGTTCCATATTCAGGAATCCAGTAGCGCGCGATCAGGAATTTTTCGTAGCGTAACATATCCAGCAAGGGTACCATACAAATTACAGCTTTGTATAAATCAGGGCGTTGCGTTGCAATTGCTCCCATCAGCAAACCTCCGTTGCTGCCTCCCATGGCTACAATTTTCGATGGATTTGTATATTTTTCTTTGATCAGCCATTCCGCGCAAGCATTAAAATCGTCGAAACAGTTTTGCTTGTTTGCCAACATGCCGTCCTGATGCCATTTTTCGCCATACTCGTCGCCACCGCGGATTCCGGCCTCTACCACAATGCCGCCACGGTTCAAAAACGAAGTATAAAAACCATAATACCCAGGCTGAATTCCTGAATTGAAGCCTCCATAAGCTTCCAGTAATACCGGGTTGTTGCCATCGAGTTTAATATCCTTGCGGTGCACCACAAACACAGGCACACGGGTATTGTCCTTTGAATTGTAAAATTTGATTTCGCCTACAATGTTGCTCATATCCAACACTTCAGGACGCTGATAATATAACCTCCATTTAAAATTTGCGGGTGAAGCGACAAAAACCTTGGTTTCGGAGGTAAAAGTGTTCAGATACACATAAACCGAATCTTCTTCGCGGTCGTAGCTCATACCTGATACATTGCCAACTTCGGGAAGGCTGATTTCCTTGAGGCGTTTACCGTTCAGATCGTAAAGCGTTAGGCGGCTCATGATATCAATCTTATCCTGAATAATGATGCTCTTTTTTGTAACGGCATAGCTTTGCATCACGGTTTTGCTTTCGGGGATAAGCACTTTCCAGTTTTTCGATTCTGGGTTGTTCTTATCGGCAACCAGCAGCTTGTAGTTAGGTGCGTTGTCGTTGGTGAAGATGTACAATTTGTCACCTATCGCCTCGGGATATGCGTTTGATTTTTTGCTTTCATATATCAATTGCCCTTTTTCGAATGTACCTGTTTTGCGGATATAGCACGAATTGGCATAGAAGTCGCTTTCACCTGAGAAGCTAACATCGCTGTAGCGGTTGTCGTAGGTATAATAGCTGTTTTTGGCATCGGCTGTGGTACCGACCATTTGTGCCTTATCCTGAGGTTCGCCCACTTTCCACCAATAGGTTTTCAGGGGCAACTGTTTGTCGATATCTTCCTTGGTGCGCAGGGTGAAGTAGGCATGTTGTTGATCCTTTGTCCATTGGAACCCAAAGGTGTTTTCGAGTGGTGCATACAATATTTTGCCGGTGCGGGTTTCGATAATGTAGGTAGTTGTGATTTCGGCACCGCTTTTTTGAACACTTACGGCTGCCCTCTCGCCATCATAAGTGTAAGCA